>NZ_JANPEO010000221.1:0-15449 GCF_031422975.1 Nocardioides sp.
GCCGCGAAGTTGGCCAGGCACACGACGTCGGGCTCACCGGGCGAGCGTCGCACGAACGAGAAGACGTTGCGGTTCGCGTCGTTGGCGTCGAGCCACTGGAAGCCCTCGGGGGAGTTGTCGCGGCCCCAGAGCGCGCCGGAGGTCGTGTAGGCGCGGTTGAGATCGCGCACCATCGCGTGCACGCCGGCGTGCTCGGGGTGCTCGAGCAGCCACCAGTCGAGCTCGCGGGCCTCCGCCCACTCGGACTCCTGCCCGAACTCGCAACCCATGAACAGCAGTTGCTTGCCGGGGTGCGCCCACATGTAGGCGAGGTAGGCGCGCAGGTTGGCGAGCTGCTGCCAGCGGTCGCCGGGCATCTTGCGCAGCAGTGAGCCCTTGCCGTGGACGACCTCGTCGTGGCTGATCGGCAAGACGTAGTTCTCGGTGAAGGCGTAGACCAGCGAGAACGTCATCTGGCCGTGGTGATGGCTGCGGTAGAGCGGGTCCTTCTCGACGTACCCCAGCGAGTCGTGCATCCAGCCCATGTTCCACTTGAAGCCGAAGCCCAGCCCGCCCTCGGAGGTGGGCCCGCTGACGCCCGGCCAGGAGGTCGACTCCTCGGCGATCGTGGTGACGCCGGGATAGCGCTTGTAGACGGTGGCGTTCATCTCCTGGAGGAACTGGACGGCTTCGAGGTTCTCGCGGCCGCCGTGGATGTTGGGGCTCCACTGACCCTGCTCGCGGGCGTAGTCGAGGTAGAGCATCGAGGCGACGCCGTCGACACGCAGGCCGTCGGCGTGGAACTCCTCGAGCCAGTAGAGCGCGTTGGCGTAGAGGAAGTTGCGCACCTCGTGGCGGCCGAAGTTGAAGATGTGGGAGCCCCACTCCTTGTGCCAGCCGCGCTGCGGGTTGGGGTCCTCGTAGAGCGGCGTGCCGTCGAAGCGGGCCAGCGCCCACTCGTCCGTGGCGAAGTGGCCGGGCACCCAGTCGAGGATCACGCCGATCCCGGCCTGGTGGAGGCGGTCGATCAGGACCTTGAGGCCGTCGGGGTCGCCGAAGCGGGCGTCCGGCGCGAAGTAGGACGTCACGTGGTAGCCCCACGAGCCGCCGAACGGGTGCTGCATCACCGGCATCAGCTCCACGTGGGTGAAGCCGAGGTCGGCGAGGTAGGGCACGAGGGCATCGGCGATCTGGTGCCAGTCGTAGAGGTCGCCGGAGTAGTGCTTGCGCCACGAGGCGAGGTGCATCTCATAGATCGCCATCGGCTCGTCGACCGCGATCTTGTCCGCGCGGGCGGCGAGCCATGCGTCGTCGTGCCAGACGTAGCTGGAGTCCCACACGATCGAGGCCGACTTCGGTGGCTTCTCCGCGTAGCGGGCCATCGGGTCGGCGTGGTCGACCCAGGCGCCGTCGGCGCCACGGATGCGGTACTTGTACTGCGCGCCGACGCCGAGGTCGGGCACGTGGGCGCTCCAGATGCCGGAGTCGCCGATGCGCGACATCGGGTGCCGGGCGAAGTCCCAGCCGGTCCACTCGCCGCCCACCTGGACCTCGAGGGCATGGGGCGCCCACACCCGGAAGGACACGCCGCCGGTCGGGTCGACCTGCGCGCCGAGCACCTTCCACAGCTCCTCGTGTCGACCTTCGTTGATCAGGTGGATGTCGAGCTCGCCGGGAGCACCGGTGCCGGCCCCCGTGGTGGTGGCCCCCGTGGTGATGGCCCCCGTGGTGATGGCGCTGTCGTTCGTCATGCTGACTCCGTCCTGTCCCTGGAGAGGCGGTCGAGTGCGTCGAGCGGGATCTCCACCCAGCTGGGGCGGTTGCGGGCCTCGTAGACGGTCTCGTAGACCGCCTTGTCCGCGACATAGGCAGCGAGCAGGATCTGCTCCGTGCCGCTGAGCTCGCGTTCGGCGTACGACGCAAGGAAGGCCTGGGCGTTGCGCTTGGACCACTCGGCCGCACGGTAGGCCTGCTGCCCCTCCTCGTCCACGCCGGGATCGAGGGCGAAGCTGGTCATCGTGACCACCCGGGGCGCGTAGTCGAAGGAGCGCAGCATGCCTGCGACGTCGCGCCAGGGTGAGTCGGGGAGCAGCCGTTCGGCCAGCGGCCTGGCCGGCTCGCCCTCGAAGTCGACGATCTTCCAGCCCTTGACGGTGCGCAGGGTCTGGCCGAGGTGCAGGTCTCCGTGGACCTGCTGCACGGGGACGTCTCCCAGGGCGGCGAGGGCGTCGTACGTCGCCTCGAGGACCTCCACATGGTTCGCCAGCGCAGGCACCACGTCGATCGCGGCGCGCAGCCGGTCGCGCATCGCATCGGCGAGCGCGGACATCTCGTCGGCCGAACGGGTCGCCACCGGGAAGTTCTCGGCCAGCGTCTGGTGCGTCTCGGCCAGCGCTCGGCCCAGCCGGGCCGCCTCGCCGGCGAAGTCTCCGCCGACCTCGTCGGCATGAAGATCGGCCTCCGCGTAGAGGTTGCGCACACTCGCGAGCGCCAGCTCCCAGCCGTCGGTGGCCGTGCGCAGGAACTGCTGGAGCATCGCGAGCTGGATGGTGGAGTTGGTCGTCTCGTCGACGACGTCGAGCCAGCCGTAGAGCTCGGCGACGTGGTCGGACCCGGCGCGGGTGAGCACCTCGTGGATGGACACGTCGGGGTTGACCCCGGGCGTGACCTTGCGGAAGATCTTCAGCAGCGAGTCCTCGCCGAAGGCGACCGAGGAGTTGGACTGCTCGCCGGTGAACAGCGTGGAGTGCGCCTCCGTGTCGAGCACGTGGCCCGCCACGCGGTGGAATGCCAGGTCGTCCGCGGTGACCTTGCCGTCGGCGGCTGCGGCGAACGCCCGCAACCACAGGTCCATGGCGTCGCGGTCGTGCGCCGCGTCGTAGGCGAACAACGGGCCACCGTCGGCGGCGTCGATCGTGCCGACCAGCGCGTGCCCCAGTCGGTCCTGCTGACGCGCATAGAACGCGAGCGGGACCTGGTAGGTCTCGGGCTCGCCCTCGGCGTAGATGATCTCGACCAGTTCGACCACGACCGTGAGATCCGCCGTCGAGCCCGGCAGGGTGCCGACCTGGCGGACGCGGCCGACCTTCCAGGCACGCCCCTTGCCGCCGAACCAGCGCGCGCTGTCGATGTAGGCCTTCAGGGCCGGTGCCAGCGCCCTTGTCGTTCGCGACTCCGTCACGCGTGGCCCTCCTCGCTGGGCTGGCCGTCGATCAGCCGCATCCAGTAGAACCCGTAGCCGCCGAGCGTGAGCAGGTAGGGCAGCTCGCCGATCGGCGGGAACGGCACGCCGCCCAGGAGCTCGACGGGGACCATCCCCTCCCAGGTGCGCAGGTCGAGCTCGACCGGCTGCGGGAAGCGGGAGAGGTTGTTGATGCAGAGGATGACGTCATGGGTGCCGTCGGCGCCGACGTGCTCGCGCACGTAGGAGAGCACGGTGGGGTTGGAGCCACCGAGGTCGGTGAACGTGCCCAGGCCGAACGCCGGGTGCCGGCGACGGGCGTGCACGAGCCGACGCGTCCAGTGCAGCAGCGAGGAGGAGTTCTCCAGCTGCGCCTCGACGTTGACCGACTGGTAGCCGTAGACCGGGTCCTGGATGGCCGGCAGGTGCAGCTTGCCCGGAGTGGCCGAGGAGAAGCCGGCGTTGCGGTCGGGCGTCCACTGCATCGGCGTGCGCACGCCGTCGCGGTCACCGAGCCAGATGTTGTCGCCCATCCCGATCTCGTCGCCGTAGTAGAGGACCGGGGAGCCGGGCAGCGAGAGCAGCAGCGCGGTGAACAGCTCCATCCGGTTGACGTCGTTGTCGAGGAGCGGCGCCAGCCGGCGGCGGATGCCGATGTTGGCCTTCATCCGCGGGTCCTGGGCGTATTCGCCCCACATGTAGTCGCGGTCCTCGTCGGTGACCATCTCGAGGGTGAGCTCGTCGTGGTTGCGCAAGAAGATGCCCCACTGGCAGCCGTCGGGGATCGCCGGTGTCTGCTCGAGGATCTCCGAGATCGGGAACCGCGACTCGCGTCGTACGGCCATGAAGATGCGAGGCATGACGGGGAAGTGGAACGCCATGTGGCACTCGGTGCCGATCCAGCGGCCGGTCTTCTCGTCGAGCTCGGGGCCGAAGTACTCCACCACGTCGGCCGGCCACTGGTTGGCCTCGCACAGCAGCACGCGACCGGGGTAGTTGGCGTCGACGAACGTGCGGCACTTCTTGAGGAACTCGTGGGTCTCGGGGAGGTTCTCGCCGTTGGTGCCGGGGCGCTCGAAGAGATACGGCACTGCGTCGAGGCGGAAGCCGTCCAGACCCATGTCGAGCCAGAATGCCATCGCGTCCATGATCGCGTCGCAGACCAGCGGGTTGTCGAAGTTGAGGTCAGGCTGGTGGTGGAAGAACCGGTGCCAGTAGTACTGCTGGCGTACCGGGTCCCACGTCCAGTTCGACGGCTCGGTGTCGACGAAGATGATCCGCGCGTCCTCGTAGAGCTCTTCGGTGTCGGACCACACGTAGAAGTCGCCGTAGGGCCCGGTCGGGTCCTCGCGACTGGCCTGGAACCACGGGTGGGCGTCCGAGGTGTGGTTCATCACGAAGTCGATGATCACCCGCATGTCGCGCTTGTGGCACTCGTCGAGGAACTCGTGGAAGTCCTCGACGGTGCCGCACTCGGGAAGGATGTTGGTGTAGTCGGCGACGTCGTAGCCGCCGTCGCGCAGCGGCGAGGTGAAGAACGGCGGAACCCACAGGCAGTCGACGCCGAGCCACTGGAGGTAGTCGAGCTTCTCGATCAAACCCTTGAAGTCGCCGGTGCCGTCGGCGTTGGAGTCGCGGAACGAGCGGACGAGCACCTCGTAGAACACGGCGGTGCGGAACCACTGCGTGTCGATGCCGTCGTTGAGCAGGCCGCCGGTGAGAACCTCGGTGGACTTGCTGCTCAACGTGGGCTCCTGACGGTCAAGATGTGGGCAGGCTCGGCGCCGGGATCGAGGCGCACGTAGTTGTTCTGGTTCCAGCTCCAGTCGGCGCCGGTGATCTCGTCGTGGGCGGCGAAGGAGTCGTGCCAGTCCAGCCCGAGGGCCGGCATGTCGAGGTGCACGATCGTCTCGCGCGCGGCGTGCGGGTCGAGGTTGACCACGATGATGACGACGTCGTCCTCGTGCCGCTTGCTGAACACCAGCACGGACTCGTCGTCGCTGCCGTGGATCGTCAGGTTGCGCAACAGCCGGAGGGCCGGGTGCGCGCGCCGGATCTCGTTGAGCCTCGTGATGTACGGCGCCAACGTCCGCCCGTCCACCTCAGCCCGCTGCCAGTCCCGGATCCGGATCTGGTACTTCTCGGAGTCGAGGTACTCCTCGGAGCCGGGCCGCACCGCCACGTGCTCGAACAGCTCGTAGCCGGCGTACACGCCCCAGCTCGGGGAGCCGCACGCCGCCAGCGCCGCGCGGATCTTGAAGGCCGCGGGCCCGCCGTACTGCAGGAAGCCGTGCAGGATGTCGGGGGTGTTGACGAAGAAGTTGGGCCGCATCAGGTGGTCGGACTCGGTGGCCACCTCGATGAGGTAGGACTCGAGCTCCTGCTTGGTGGTGCGCCACGTGAAGTAGGTGTAGCTCTGGTGGAAGCCGATCGCGCCCAGCCCGTGCATCATGGCCGGGCGCGTGAAGGCCTCCGACAAGAACAGCACGTCGGGGTCGGTACGCCGGATCTCCTTGAGCAGCCACTCCCAGAAGGCGAGCGGCTTGGTGTGCGGGTTGTCGACCCGGAAGACCCGCACCCCGTGCTCCATCCAGAGCCGGACGACCCGCAACACCTCGCGGCAGATGCCGCTGGGGTCGTTGTCGAAGTTCATCGGGTAGATGTCCTGGTACTTCTTCGGCGGGTTCTCCGCGTAGGCGATCGTGCCGTCGGCGCGGGTGGTGAAGAACTGCGGGTGGCTAGTGACCCACGGGTGGTCGGGCGCGGCCTGCAGGGCCAGGTCGAGCGCGACCTCGAGCCCCAGCTCCCGGGCGCTGGCGACGAACGCGTCGAAGTCGGCGAAGGTGCCGAGGTCGGGGTGGATGGCGTCGTGTCCGCCGTCCACGCTGCCGATGGCCCATGGTGAGCCGGTGTCCTCGGGGCCGGGGGTCAAGGTGTTGTTCGGGCCCTTGCGGTTGACCTCGCCGATCGGGTGGATGGGCGGGAGGTAGATGACGTCGAAGCCCATCGCCGCGACGGCGTCGAGTCGCTCGGCGGCCGTTCGGAACGTGCCGGTGGTGACCTTGGCGGTCTTCACGTCCTTGGTCGCGCCCTCGGAGCGTGGGAAGAACTCGTACCAGGAGCTGAACAGGGCGAGGTTGCGATCGGCGTACAGCGGATAGGGGCCCTCGTGCGTGACGAGCTCGCGCACCGGGTGGCGGGTCAGGACCTCGACCAGCTCGGGGCTCTGCAGCACCGCCAGGCGCGCCTCGACCGGCCGGTGGTCGTCGGCGGAGGCCTGGGCGGCGCCGCTGAGGATGTGGATCTCGTGGTCGTCGAGACCACCACCGGCGATGACCCGGTTGAGCAGCAGGCGCGCTTCGGTGAACATCAGCTCCACGTCCACACCGGCCGGGATCTTCAACCCGGCGTCGTGCTCCCAGGTGGCCAGCGGGTCGGACCACGCCTGGATCTCGAAGGTCCAGGCGCCCTCGACGTCAGGCGTGATCCACGCCTCGTAGAGGTCGGGGACGTCGTCTCGCCTGCTCATCCGCACCGGCGCGCGAGTGTTGCCGCTCGGGTCGGTGAGCACCACCTCGGCGCTCAGCTGGTCGTGACCCTCGCGGAACACCGAGGCACGAATGGGCAAGGGCTCGCCGATCGTGGCCTTGGCAGCGTGACGGCCAAGGTCGACGACGGGAGAGACATCCATGACGGGGATACGGCCAACCATGCGCCCACACTTGCGACTCGGGCGGCCACACGCAAGCCGAGACCGACACGCGGTCAACGAGGTGGCCCCTGGGGGCCACCCCGCTGGTCGCTGGTGCGTCACACGTGGGGTCAGGAGCGCACTGTGATCTGTATCGCCCGGGACCGCGCGGGCTCGTAGTCGGTGCGGTCGGCGGGCCGGAAGAGCACGACGACCTTGTGGGTGCCCGGTGCCATCCGGGCCTTGATCGACCGCATCATCCTCAGTGACGACGCCTCCAGCCGGGCGTAGGCACGCCCGTCGAGCATGACGACGTAGTGACCGAGCGGGGCGGTCTGCTCGCCGTCGAGGATCAGCGTGGCGATCACCGCGGGTGCCGCGTTGGCCGGCGTCTGCTCCGCGCGGAGGAGACGGACCTTCAGCTCCGTGGTCACCGGCGCCGTGGCGGCGCTCGTGCTGGTCGGGGCCGTGGTGGTCGGGGTGGGCGTGGTCGTGGCAGCAGGCGTCGGAGTCGTGGTCGGCGGGTTGCCCGGGCCGCCCGTCGTCCTCGTCTGCGTCGCGAACACCAGCAGCTCGGCAGCGTGCACGATGGTGCCGCGGTCCGATGCCGTCTTGCAGTCGGTGTCATTGGTCGGGTCGTTGTCCAGCTCCCCGGAGTAGCCCGCCTGTCCCGTGCACTGGTTGTTCAGGGCGACGAGGCGTACGGCGGCGGCCTGGGTGTCCGGCACGTCGAACGACCTGAGGGTCAGGTCGGGCGCCACCGGACGCGGCAGCACGCTCGGGAAGGCGTCGGCCGGCGAGCTGTAGAACCGCGACCAGGTGGCGTCCGTCGCCGCACAGTCGGCCGTGCAGGCCTCGAGTGCGAACTGGCGAAGGGCGGTGAAGCGGGACCCGGAGTCGGGGTCGTCGACGGCCACGTCCACCGGCAGGGCGTTCGGGTCCGCCGGCGCGGGGCTCAACATGGCGCTCACCTGAACCCGGCGCACCGTCTGCTGGTCGCCGGCCAGGTCGACGGCGACCGACGGCGTGGTCTCGTCCACGTTGCCGGCAGTGACACCACCCCAGTTGGTCGCTTCGGTGCCGTCGATGAGCTGCTCGGGGTTGAGCGAGCCCTCGGTGGCGCCGATGATCGTCGCGCCGGCGGCCGCACCAGCGACGTTGATCTCGTCGGTCACCTTGACCGTGCGTGCCTTCGTGCCGGCCACGGTGAGCGTGGACCGGGTGAAGCCGCGGTCAGGGGAGACGGCCAGGATCTTGTAGGTCCCCGGAGTGAGCTCCGCAGTGGCGGCCAGGTCCGTCGACCCGATGGTGTCGGCGATCGGGGTGGCGCGGGCCTCGTAGTTGCCGATGTAGATCCGCGACGGGCTGGCAGTCTGGAACGTGATCGGCACGTTGGGCGTCACCGGGGAGGCGAAGCTGGGCGTCGGCTCGTCCGAGTCGGCCGTGGCCGAGAAGGCGTCCCGGCCCATGCCGCGACGAGCGAAGGCCTGCCACATCACGGCCTTGTCGGCTCCGCCGAAGCGCATCTGGTCGGCCGCGAGCATCGCGTCGCGGGCGTCCAGCATGGACGTCGAGCCCTGCTGCAGCAGGAAGGCGTCGAAGACGAGCTGCAGCCAGCGGCGGTTGCCGGGGCACATGTCGGCGGGGAGGGGGGACAGGTCGTCGCGGGTGCCGGCACAGCGGAGCTGCAGGGCCTTGTCCTCGTAGTCGAACTGCGCGTCGTACTTCTCCACCAGGGACTGGCGGACCTCCCACATGGTGCCGTTCCAGATCTCGCCGTCGGCGTGGACCTCGGGGCCGGTGCTGTCGAAGCCGTAGTCGGAGTAGTTCAGCGGGTTCTTGTCGATGGAGTAGTCGCGGATGGCGACGTCCTTGTTGCCGGTCGCGTAGACGCCGACGGCCCACACGTTTCCGCCGTTGGAGTAGCCGTGCTCGTGGTGGTACTCGGCGGCGACCAGGTCGCCCCACGACTCACCCATCGCGCCACCCTGCTCGGAGGTGATGCCGTCGTCCGGGCCACCGATCATCCGGTTGCTGATGGCGTGGGTGTACTCGTGGCCGACGATGCCCATGTCGAGGCCGCCGTCGGTGCAGGGGGCGTAGAAGGCGCCCGCGATCGGCTGGAAGAGGTACTGGTTGGTGATCCCGGGCGTGCCGTCCTGAAGGGTGATCTGGTTGGCGTTGTCGCGGCCCAGATAGCTCGGGGTGCCGCCGCTGAGGGCGCCGGCCTGGGCGTTGCCGACCTCGGGGTCGCCCCCGACGCCGCCGCGCCCACCGTTCTCCAGCTGCATGTTGTAGTTGTCCTCGGTGAAGCCGAGGTCATAGCTGAAGTCGTGCATCCGGTTGTGCGCCACGAACAGGTTGGTCACCGAGGCGTCGATGTCGTTGCCGCGCGGCACCAGGTTGGTGGGGTCGCACTCGGAGTTGTTCCAGGCGTCGGTGAACTCCGCGGCGTACTCGCGCGTGGGGGAGATGGGCGCCTGGAGGAGCCCGCCCGGGGTCAGCGGGCTGACCCACGCCTCATGGGTGCTGGCGTTGTTGCCGATCGTGGTCGACGTCGGCACGTTGCCGCCCAGGACCGTGTCCCAGGGCCCGGTCGCCTCCGCCGTGCGCAGCTGCCCGGGCGGGGTGTCGCAGCCGGCCTCGGACGTCCAGCAGCCGACGACGGAGTTGGTCGGGGTCTCCTCGGCGGAGTCGAGGGCCGGGTTGGCGGGGAAGTAACGCCACTTCGGGTTGAGCTGAAGGGTCTCGGCGGACGGCACGCCCTGGTCGCTGGTGTAGACACCGAGGACGTAGGGCCCGGCCACGATCGAGGCCGCATCGAAGGGGCAGACCTCGATGCCGTAGGTGCCGGCCGGGATGGAGTCAGCGGCGTAGGTGAGCAGCTCCGGGCTGGTGGCCAGGTCCTGGGTGGTCAGCAGGGCGCCGGCCGGGTCGTAGAGCTTGATGGTGATGTCGTCGGCGGGGAGCCCGGTCGCGAGGGCGTTGATGGACCTGGTGGCGTCATCGGTCAACTCGAACGCGTGGCGCGGCCCGCACGTCAGGCTGGTGACGGTGCCGGTGAAGACGTTCTGGTACGACTCGTTGTCGACCTGGTTGCGACGCACGAGCACGGCGCCGTTCACCGCATCGACCATCACGGTGTAGGCGAACGCATCGCCGCCCTCGGTGTCGACGACTTTGGCCTCGAAGACCGGGCGTACGGTCCCGTCGGCCAGGGCGAGCGCGCGCAGCCGGACCTGCTGCTGCTGGGCGAGACCTGTGACGGTGAAGGTCGTCCAGTCACCGGCCTCGGTGCTCGGCGCGAGGCCGGTGACCTTCGCCGCGTCGGTCGGTCTACCGACGTCGGCAGCGGCCTTGAGCCAGCCCTGCACGGGCGTCAGGGACGCGGCAGCAGGGGTGGCGCTGGTGCGTGCCAGTGACGATGAGACGTAGGCGACCTGACCGCCGGCGACCCCCACCGTGACCAGGCCGCCGGTGGCGGGGACGAGGCTGCCGTACTTCTGGCGGAACAGCACGGCGCGGGCAGGACTGTCGGCGAGCTTCTGGGCGCTGATCATCTCGAGCCCGTCCACCTGCGCGGGAGCGAGACCGAAGACCGCGGCGTGCTGGCGCAGCCAGCTGCGGGCCCCGTCCACAGGCGTGCCGGGCGCGGCGCCGAGCGAGCCGTCGCTCGGCAGGAGCGAGGCCGGCGTGCCGAGGTCGTTCCACCGCACGGTGGTCGCGCCGAGCGCGTCGACCGCCTGCTGCTGGCCGGCCAGCGGCGCGGCCTCTCCGCGCAGATCCACGTCCCGGAGGCCGGCGACCGGGTCGCCGAGGGTGCTGATGGCGTCGGCGTCCACTGCGGGGACGGCCGCGGGGCTGCCGGAAGCGGGCACCTGGGTCAGCCCCGCGAGGATGCTGAGGGCGAGCAGGGCGGCGAAGCGGCCTGGGCGGCGGGCGGCGCGAGATCGGGTCATGCGCCCATAACTCCCCGACCGGGCCGGGAGTTACGCGGCGCGCTCCACGTCGGGCGCGAAACACCATGAGGCAGGAAATTGGAACGATCAAGTCCTTGTGGGCTACGGTCGCCCGGTGCGAGCGATTCGACGATTCACCGTCCGTCCTGTTCTGCCCGAGGCACTGGCTGGCCTGGCCACCCTGGCGGGCAACCTGCGCTGGTCCTGGCACCCGGAGACGCAGGACGTCTTCGCCTCGATCGACCCCGCCCTGTGGACCGAGGTCAACCACGACCCCGTGCGCCTGCTCGGTGCCGTCGGCCGCGCGCGCCTCGACGAGCTTGCCGGCGACGAGGACTTCCTCGGGCGGCTGCGCGGTGCATGCGAGTCGCTCGACCACTACCTGACCGGTGAGCGCTGGTATGCCCGCAAGGCGGGCGAGGATGCGCCGCGCTCGATCGCCTACTTCTCCCCGGAGTACGGCATCACCGCGGTGCTGCCGCAGTACTCCGGCGGGCTCGGCATCCTGGCCGGCGACCACCTCAAGGCCGCCTCCGACCTCGGCATCCCGGTCGTGGGCGTGGGCCTGTTCTACCGCCACGGCTATTTCAAGCAGTCGCTCTCGCGTGAGGGCTGGCAGCAGGAGACCTACCCGGTCCTCGACCCCGACGAGCTGCCGCTGTCGCTGCTGCGGGAGGCCGACGGCTCCCGAGCCATCGTCTCCATCGCCATGCCCGGCGGCCCCGACCTCCTGGCCCGCATCTTCGTCGCCAGCGTCGGTCGCGTGCCACTGCTCCTCCTCGACTCCGACATCGAGGAGAACCCGCAGCACTTCCGCGACGTCACCGACCGGTTGTACGGCGGCAACTCCGAGCACCGACTGCGCCAGGAGCTGCTGCTCGGCGTCGGCGGCGTCCGTGCGCTGCGCGTCTACTCCCGCATCACCGGCGCCCCGGCGCCCGAGGTCTTCCACACCAACGAGGGCCACGCGGGCTTCCTCGGCATCGAGCGGATCCGCGAGCTCACCCTCAGCGAAGGTGGACCCGGCCTCGACTTCGACACCGCGCTCGAGGTCTCGCGCGCGGGCACCGTGTTCACGACCCATACGCCCGTGCCGGCCGGCATCGACCGCTTCCCGCGCGAGCTGATGCAGCAGTACTTCGGAGGCGGCTCCTCGCCGACTCCCGGCGTCCCCGCCGAGCGGGTGCTCGCGCTCGGCGCCGAGGACTACGAGGGCGGCGACCCCGGAGTCTTCAACATGGCGGTGATGGGCTTCCGGCTCGCCCAGCGCGCCAACGGCGTCTCCCAGCTCCACGGTCACGTCAGCCGCGGCATGTTCAACGGCCTGTGGTCCGCCTTCGACGAGGCGGAGGTGCCGATCGGCTCGATCACCAACGGTGTCCACGGTCCCACCTGGATCGCCCGCGAGATCTTCGACCTCGTCGCCGGGCTCGGTGCCGATGTCGACGGGGACGACACCGACGCGCTGTGGCCCCTCGTCGACCAGATCGACGGCAAGCAGCTGTGGGATCTCAAGCGGGTCCTGCGCGGCCGGCTCGTGGACGACGCCCGGGTCCGTCTCGCCAAGTCGTCGGCCAGGCGAGGCATGGCCAAGGCCGAGCTCGGCTGGATCGAGAAGGTCCTGGACCCAGACGTGCTGACGATCGGCTTCGCGCGTCGGGTGCCGTCGTACAAGCGGCTGACCCTGATGCTCCGCGACCCCGAGCGCCTCAAGCGGCTGCTTCTCGACCCCGAGCGCCCGATCCAGCTGGTCATCGCCGGCAAGTCGCACCCGGCCGACGACGGCGGCAAGAAGCTGATCCAGGAGCTGGTGCGCTTCGCCGACGACCCCGAGGTCCGTCATCGCATCGTCTTCCTGCCCAACTACGACATCGCGATGGCCCAGCCGCTCTACCCCGGCTGCGACGTGTGGCTCAACAACCCGCTGCGTCCCTACGAGGCCTGTGGCACGTCCGGCATGAAGGCGGCGCTCAACGGCGGCCTGAACCTCTCCATCCTCGACGGCTGGTGGGACGAGTGGTACGACGGCAACAACGGCTGGGCGATCCCATCGGCCGACGGGGTCGACGACGTCGACCGCCGCGACGACCTCGAGGCCGAAGCGCTCTACGAGCTGATCGAGACCGAGGTCGCGCCCCGCTTCTACGACGTCGATGAGCAGGGCGTGCCCACCCGCTGGCTGGAGATGGTCCGGCACACCCTCAAGTCGCTCGGCCCCAAGGTGCTGGCGACGCGACAGGTCCGCGACTACGTCCGCGAGCTGTACGCCCCGGCGGCCCACACGTCGCGCGCGCTCAACTCCGACTACCACGGAGCCCGTGAGCTCGCGCAGTGGAAGCAGACGGTCCGCGCGGCCTGGCCCTCGGTGCGCGTCGAGCACGTCGAGTCCGAGGGCATCGGCGACGCGGCCGAGGTCGGCGCCACCCTCGCCGTACGCGCCTTCGTGGCCCTGGCCGAGCTCGGCGTCGACGATGTGGAGGTGCAGGTCGTGCACGGGAGGACGAGCGCCGAGGACGAGCTGCTCGACGCGACCACGACGGTGATGCACGCGACCGAGTCCTACGACGGCAACCGGCACCGGTTCGACGCCGATGTCGCCCTCGACCACTCGGGCGCGTTCGGCTACACCGTCCGCGTCGTGCCGCGCAATGCCGCGCTGGCGTCCGTGTCCGAGATGGGGCTCGTCGCCGTACCCGCCTGACGGGTCAGCGCTTGACCTCCCGCATCACGATCACCGAGCGGGCCTCCTGCATCATCGCGCTGCCAGCCTCGATGGGCTTGCCGATCGGGTGGGCCGGATCGGTCGAGAGCACGACCTCTCCGGAGTTCACCCAGTCGTTCTTCGGCAACGTCACCTCGATGTCGCGCGCGGCGGCGTTGAACCAGATCACGAACGACGTGTCGTGGAGCTGCTCGCCGTGCGGCCCGGGGGAGCGCAGCGGGTCGCCGGAGACGAACATCCCGACCGACTGGAGGCCGTCGTCGTGCCAGTCGGCGGCCGTCATCTCGCGCCCTTCGGGATGCAGCCAGATGAGGTCCTTGGGGCCGCCCCTGATCGTCGGGCGACCCTCGAACCAGTGTCGCTGCCGCAGTGCCGGGTGGTCGCGCCGGATGCGCAGCGCCGTCTTGGTGATCTCGTAGACATCGAGCCACGCGTCGTCGGGGCGCCAGTCGATCCACGAGATCTCGTTGTCCTGGCCGTAGGCGTTGTTGTTGCCGCCCTGGGTGCGACCGCGCTCGTCGCCGGCCGTCAGCATGGGCACGCCGTTGGAGAAGCACAGGGAGACCATCAGGTTGGCCGCCTGCCGACGTCGTAGCGCGAGCACCTCGGGGTCGTCGGTCTCGCCCTCGGTCCCGCAGTTCCACGAGCGGTTGTTGTCGGTGCCGTCGCGGTTGTCCTCGCCGTTGTCCTCGTTGTGCTTGTCGTTGTAGGACACGAGGTCGCGCAGCGTGAAGCCGTCATGGGCGGTGACAAAGTTGACCGAGGCGTACGGCGAACGGCCGTCGTCGGCGTACAGGTCGCTCGATCCGGCGAGCCGGGTGGCGACCATCCGCACTCCGGAGGTGTGGCCGCGCCAGAAGTCGCGCATGGTGTCGCGATACTGGTCGTTCCACTCAACCCACGGCGGCGGGAACTCACCGACGCGGTAGCCGTCCATCGAGGCGTCCCACGGCTCGGCGATCAGCTTCACGTGGCGCAACACCGGGTCCTGCCCGATCGCGGTGAGCAGGTGGCTGCCCATGTCGACCTGCTGGTCGGTGCGGGTCAGGGCGCTCAGGAGGTCGAAGCGGAAGCCGTCGACGTGCATCTCGTCGACCCAGTAGCGCAGCGAGTCGAGGATCAGCCGCAGGCTCTGGGTGTGGGTGGCATCGACGGTGTTGCCGCACCCCGTGACGTCCCAGTAGGTGTCGGCGAGCGGCTCGGCTAGCGCCTCGACGACGTGCGACGCATCGACGCGTTGGTAGTAGCCGAGGTCGTCCAGTCCCCTAAACGACAGGGTGGGACCGAGCGGGCCTGCCTCGGCCGTGTGGTTGTAGACGACATCGAGGATCACCTCGAGTCCGGCCGCGTGGAAGGCCTTGACCATGGCCTTGAACTCACTCACCTGCTGACCGCGGTCACCCGACGCGGCGTAGGCGTTGTGCGGAGCGAAGAACCCGAGGGAGTTGTAGCCCCAGTAGTTCGCGAGCCCGAGCTCGGCCAGCGCCGGCTCGGAGAAGAACTGATGGATCGGCAACAGCTCGACCGCGGTCACGCCGAGGTCACGGAGGTAGTCGGTCACCGCCGGCGTCGCCAGGCCCGCATAGGTGCCGCGGAGGTCCTCCGGCACCCGGTCGTGCAGTGCGGTCATGCCCTTGACATGGAGCTCGTAGATCACCGAGTCGCGCCACCGACGCCGCAGTGGGACGTCGCCCTCCCAGTCGAACGCGTCGTTCACCACGATGCTGCGAGGGACGTACGGCGCCGAGTCGAGCGAGCTGCGCTTCCCGGGCTGTCCCAGCACGTGACCGAAGATCGCCGGGTCGGGAGACAGGGTGCCGGAGACGGCTTTGGCGTAGGGGTCGAGCAGCAGCTTGTCGACGTTGAAGCGCAGACCACGAGCCGGCTCCCACTCGCCGTCGGCGTATATATATATAT
>NZ_JANPEO010000222.1:0-5160 GCF_031422975.1 Nocardioides sp.
CGGCCGCCCACGCCGAGGCCGAGGCGCTGCTCGAAGCGGCTGCGAGCCAGGCGGGCCAGCTGCGCGACGACGCCGCGAAACAGGCAGCGGCGCTCCGCGACGAGGCCGCTGCCGAGCATGCCCGAGCCGTGGAGACGGCGGCTGCACTGCTCGCCGAGGCCAGGGTCGAGGCCGATCGAGAGCTCGGTGCGGCGGCCGAGCAGACCGCCTGGGCCAAGGCCACCGTCGACTCCCTCCTCGTCGCCGGCGAGCAGGAGCGCCAGTCGCTGCGCAGCGCCGGGCACCGGGAGGCGGGCGAGCATGTCGCCGGCCACCGGCGCCGCGCCCAGGAGGTGTTGCACCGCATCACCGAGCGGCTGCGGGTCCAGGTCGCCGAGGCCGATCGCAGGGCCGTCGAGATCAGCGACGCGGCTGCCGACGTCGTGCTGGCCGCCAAGGCCGACGCGGCTCGCGTGCGGGCCGAGGCCGAGGCCGACGCGGACCGGGTGCGGCAGGAGGCGGAGTGGCAGGGCAACCGCGTGGCCGAGCGTGCGGAGCGGCGGCGCGCCGTGGCCGAAGCCGGCGCGGCGAGCCTGCGCAGCCAGACGGCCGAAGAGGTCGTCCGCACCCAGAATGCCGCCTCCGAAGAGCTGCGCCGGGCCAAGGAGGAGTCCCTGCGGATGCTCACCGAGGCGCGCGCCGCGGCGGACGACATGCGCCAGAAGGCCAAGGCGCTGCTGGCCGATGCGCGCCTCGAGGTCACCACCCTGCGCAGCCGCCGCGACGGCATCACCGCCGAGCTCAACCAGCTGTCCGGCGTCATCGAGGCGTTGGCGGTCTCGCCCGAGACACGGCCCGCCGAGGCCACCCCCAGACCCGACTCGCCCACCGACACCCCCAGCCCCCATGAAGAGGATCCGTCATGACCCAGTCCGACCCGCAGTTCCGTGTCGTCCTGCGCGGCTACGAACCCGCCCAGGTCGACCGCCGTCTCGCCGAGCTCGCCGAGCGGGTGGCGACCGCCGAGCAGCACGCCACGTCGTACGCCGAACGCGTGCGCCTGCTGGAGGAGCACGCCGCCGAAGGCGCCGGCCGGGAGTCGGAGCCGGTGGCGCCGCCGAGCTTCGAGCACCTCGGTGGGCGGATCGCCCAGATGCTGACGCTCGCCGACGAGGAGGCCGCGGCCGTCCGCGAGCGGGCTGAGGTCGAGGCCGAGCATCTTCGCAAGCAGGTCGAGCAGTCCGCCATCGGACTGCGGGACGAAGCCGACCACTACGCCGACCAGCGGCGCCGCGACGCCGACGCCGAGAGCGGTCGCGTCCTGTCCGATGCCCAGCGCGAGGCCGACGAGATCCGCGACGCCGCCGAGCGCGAGTCCGCCGTTCGCCGCCAGGAGGCCGAGGCCATCTACGAGGAGCAGCGTGCCAACGCGGCCCGGGCGGCGTCCGACTTCGAGACCACGCTGGCCGCTCGCCGCGAGCGCACCGCGGCCGAGTTCCGTGAGCAGCAGGGCGCCACCCAGCTCCAGCTCGAAACGCTGGGCAGCCAGGTCGAGGAGATGCGGGCCCGGGCCGACGAGGAGCGCGAAGCCGCCGACATCGAGTCCCGGCGCGTGCTCGCCGACGCGCAGAGCCAGGCGACCGCGATCGTGCGCGAGGCCCGCGCCAACGCGGAGCGGGTGCGTGCCGACTCCGAGCGCGAGCTCGCGGCCGCGACCCAGCGCCGCGACAGCATCAACGAGCAGCTCGTCAACGTTCGCCAGATGCTCACGACACTGTCGGGGTCCGCCGCCGGCATGCTCAGGGAGGAGCCCGCACCGGTGGAGGCGCAGACGCCGGAGTCCGTGCCGGTGGAGGAGGAGCCGGTGGAGTCCGTGCCGGTGGACGACGGGTCGGAAGAAGACCCAGCCTCCGACGAGGTCGAGGACGACGGACGGTCCTGACCTGCCCGCGGTGGCGTCGCGGCACGGGGGGAGGGCCTACGCCCGCGGCGAGACCGACGGACCGCTCGGGTTGAGCAGTGCGTCGGTGCCGCCGTCGATCACCAGCGTGGTGCCGACGACCAGCGAAGACTCGTCGCCGAGCAGCCAGGCGATCGCGGCCGCGACCTCCTCGGGGCGGCCGGGCCGGCCGAGGGCACTCGGGTAGGCGTCGACGAAGGCGCCGAGCTCGGGGTCGGCGCGCATGATCGCCGCCATCGGGGTCTCGACCAGCCCCGGCGCGATCGCGTTGAGGCGGATCCCGTCGGCCGCCCAGGCGGGGGCGTTGCGGCGTACCCACCACCGCAGCGCGGCCTTCGAGGCCGGATAGACCTGCACCGCCTCGACAGCACCGGCAGCGGCCCGGGCGACGGCCTCGTCCCCGGTGAGGATCGCCTCGGCGACCTCGACCGGCCAGCCGGGCTGGCACTCGACCGAGTTGGAGGAGAGCACGACGACGCTCGCGTCGCCGACGGCGGCCAGCAGCGGCCGCAGGCCGACCACGACGTCGACCGCGCCGAAGTAGTTGACCGACGCCACCAGAGCGCCGTCGCCGCCGGTGCCGCCGGCGATGCCGGCGCTCGCGACGAGGCCGTGGAGTACGCCGCACAGGGAACCCACTCCGTCGACGGCAGCCGTTCGTCCGGCGGGGGTCGAGAGGTCGGCGACCACGTCGGCGTCGACCCGGTCGATCGTGACGACGCGATGTCCGTCGGCTCGAAGGCGAGCGGTGGTGGCCGCACCGATGCCCGACGCGCCGCCGGTCACGGCGTAGGTCCTGGTCACTTGGCAACCTCGAGCGCGTGCCAGGCGGCGAGCAGCTCGCTCTCTCGTCGCGCGGTGATCCCGATCGCGGTCTCGCCGAGGGTGTCGCGGGCCGTCTCGGCGACGGGTCGCAGGCGCAGGCCGACCGCGATCGCCGGCCCGGCGTCGTGCGACATCATCGCGTCGTGCTCCGGCCGTGGCAGCCACAACGGGATCGACCCCTCACCCGCCCACGGCTGGACGTCCTGACCGGTCAGGAACTCGGAGTCGACCCAGGTGAAGGTCGCCTCGGAGCCCACGCCGGCGGCCACCTGCGTGAGCAGCTCACCGAGCGGCAGGGGGGACCCCACCGCGTCGAGGACACCCGTGGTCCGGGCCTCGCCGGCGTCGAGGAGCCAGGACGCGAGGTCGCGTACGTCGATCACCTGGACCACGTCGTCGGGCGACCCGGGCGCCAGCACCTCACCACCCCGGGCCAGCCGGTCGGGCCAGTAGGAGAAACGGCCGGACTCGTCGCCGGGGCCGACGATGAGGCCGGGTCGCACGATCATCGAGGACCGGGCCCCGCCGGTGACGAGCTGTTCGCAGGCGACCTTCATCGGGCCGTACGCCTCGGGGTCCTCCGCCAGGTCCGTGGTGATCGGCTCCACCGTGGACGAGGCGTCGTCGGCGTACACGTTGATGGTCGAGACGAAGACCCAGTGCGCGTCCGGGACGGCGACCACGGCGCGGCGCACGTGTGACGGCAGGCGGGCGACGTCGACGACCGCGTCCCATTCGCCCTCGAGCATCGTGGGCGGCGCGTCGAGCGAGCGGTCCCACGCCAGGTGGGTGACGCCGGCCGGCACCGGTCCCGACGACCCGCGGCAGGCGCAGGTGACGTCCCAGCCACGGGCCACCGCCCGCTCGGCCACTGCGCGGGAGAGGAACCTGGTGCCGCCGAGGACGAGGAGTCGCATCCGTTCACTCCACCGGGCTGCCCGGCCCACGGCAAGGGTGTTCGCGAGGGGCGCAACGGGGACGTCGGAACCCGACGCCGGAGGCCGGCACCGGGCCCTGGACTACTTGTAACACGTCGTCCGGTGCTCTTCCGCGCTGTTGCAACGACGTGGAAGAGCACCGGACAGCGTGTTACATGAAAGCGGGCAGGCCTAAGGCCCGCCCACCAGCCCCGTCACAGACCACGCGGCGGGGTCGTACGCCCCACGATCCACGCGTCGAAGAACGCCGAGAGCTCGAGCCCGGTCTCCCTCTCCCAGTGCGCATAGATGTCCTCGCGGGTGACCGACGTGTTGTCGTGCGCCGCCAGCCACGACCGTGCGATCCGGAAGAACTCGTCGTCGCCGACCTCGAGGCGCAGCTCGTTCCACATCAGGGCGGGCGAGTAGTAGATGTTCGAGCCGCCGAACTGCGCCGGGTCGTAGTCGCCGGGCGGTCCGTAGTCGTCGCGCAGCTGCTGGTCGAGGCCGCGCCAGGTGGCGATGGTGACGCCGATCCTGTTGCCCCGGTGGTCCGCCTCCCACAGCCCCTGCATCAGCATCGTCATGCCCTCGCTGAGCCAGACGTCGCGCCAGTCGGCGGGCGAGACCTGGTCGCCGAACCACTGGTGGACGAGCTCGTGCACGAGCACGGCGGGCGACCGGACGTACTCGTTGTTGCCGATCGTGACCAGCGTCTGCGTCTCCATCGCCGACATCGAGTCGGTGGCGAGGATGCCGGCGGAGCTGAACGGGTAGGGGCCCAGGCGCGCCTCGATCCAGTCGATCGCGTCGTTGCCGGCCGTCATGTCGTCGAGCACGAGCGGCTGGCCGCGCGGATACCAGTAGTCCAGCCGCACCCCGCTCTCGGAGGTGCCCGTCGAGTGTGCGTAGTCGCCGATGCCGAGGGTGATCAGGTAGGACGATGCGGGCTCGTCGAGCTGGAACTCGGTCGTCCGCTGCCCGTCCTCGGACGCGTCCGCCACCAGTCGACCGTTGGCGACCCCTGTCCACGGGTCAGGCGTGGTGACCGAGATGTCGTAGAGCGCCTTGTCGGCGGGCTGATCGTTGACGGGATACCAGCTGTAGGCGCCGTACGGCTCCTGCATCGTCCACACCTCGCCCCGGTCGGTGACGGTGAAGCCGAGCGTCGAGAAGTCGCGGCGCGTCGTGGGCGCCGGGACCGGGCGCGGCGTGCCGGCATACGAGATGACGAGCTCGTGCTCGCTGTCCTCGCTGACGCGCTGCTCGATGACGAGGTCCTTGCCGCGATGGGCGTACGCCGTCTCGTCGCCGTCCAGGGTCAGGCTCGAGACCTCCAGCGGGGCCGCGAGGTCGAGGCCGAATCGGCGGGCGTCGCGCGCGGCCCGGAACGTGATCGTCGCGGTGCCGCTCAGCGTGCGCGCCGCCGGCTGCCACGCGAGGTCGAGGTCGTAGAGCAGGGCGTCGACATCGGGCCCG
>NZ_JANPEO010000223.1:0-9996 GCF_031422975.1 Nocardioides sp.
TCGAGCTGCGCGCAGCCGAACGCAGCCGGGCGATTGGTTTGCTGCGCTTCACGTTACTGCGCTCGGAGGTCGCCAAGCAGCTCGGCATGCGCATCGTCCCGACGCTGACCTTCATCCCCGACGCGCTGCCCGAGAGCACGCGCGCCCTCGACGAGGTGCTCGCCCGGGCCAAGGCCCTCGACGAGGCCGTTGCCGCACAGCGCGGCGAGTCCTACGCCGGCGAGGAAGACCCGTACAAGAAGCCCCGCGAGCTCCACGACGAGGACGACCTCGACGAGGACCTGGAAGCCGTCGACGAGGACGAGCTCGAGGACTGAGGTCGTGTCCTCCACCCCCGGGCTGGTCGTCGTCGACAAGCCCGCGGGCATGACGTCGCACGACGTCGTCGCCCGCGTACGCCGACTCGCCGGCACCCGCAAGGTCGGGCATGCCGGCACGCTCGACCCGATGGCGACCGGCGTGCTGGTCCTCGGCCTCAACCGCGCTACCCGCCTGCTCGGGCACCTGATGCTGACCGAGAAGGCCTACGACGCCACGATCCTGCTCGGCTCCTCGACCACCACCGACGACGCCGAGGGCGAGGTCACGGCCACCGCCGGCACCGACGGCCTCAGCGACCGGGCGATCCGCGAGGCGCTCACCGCGTTCGCCGGTGAGATCGATCAGGTGCCGACCGCCGTCAGTGCGATCAAGGTGGACGGCAAGCGCGCCTACCAGCGCGTGCGCGACGGCGAGGACGTCGAGCTCAAGGCGCGCCGCGTCACCGTCCACGAGCTGACCGTGGTCGCCATCCGCGGCCCCGAGGTCGACGTCTCGGTGCGCTGTTCCAGCGGCACCTACATCCGCGCGATCGCCCGCGACCTCGGCGCCGCGCTGGGGGTCGGCGGGCACCTGACCGCCTTGCGGCGTACGGCGGTGGGGAGCTTCGACCTCGCTCAGGCACACACCCTCGAGGAGCTCGCCGACGACCTCACTCTGGTGCCGATCTCGGCGGCTGCGCGCGCCACCTTCCCCTGCGTGGACCTCGACGACGACCAAGCCGCCGACGTACGCGTCGGACGACAGCTCGACCTGGCGCTGCCGGGCGGCGGTGAGCACGCGCTGTTCGCCCCGGACGGCGAGTTCCTGGCGCTGTACGAGCCGACAGTCGGCGACGACCCGGGCCGCGCCCGACCCGTGGCCGTCTTCGTCGGCTGATCCGTCGGTAGGCTGCGCCCGTGCAGATCTGGTCCTCCTTCGACGACGTGCCCGGTGATCTCGGTCCGACCGTCGTCACGATCGGCAACTTCGACGGCGTCCATCTCGGGCACCAGCACGTGCTGCAGCAGGCGCGCGCCACCGCCGACGAGCTCACAGTGACGAAGGTCGTGGTGGTCACCTTCGATCCGCACCCGATCGCGGTGCTCCGTCCCGAGCACGCGCCGCCGACGTTGACCAACATCGCGACGCGGTTGCGACTGCTCGAGGCCGCGGGTGTCGACGCCGTGCTGGTGGTGCCGTTCGACCGCGACATCGCGGCCTGGACGCCCGAGGAGTTCATCGACCGCGTGCTGGTCGGCTCCCTCCGCGCTCGGGCCGTCGTGGTCGGCGCCAACTTCCGGTTCGGCAACCGCGCCGCGGGCGACGTTGCGCTGCTGCGGGCGGCCGGGAAGTCGCGCGGCTTCGTGGTCGAGGGGATCGCGCTCGACGGCGGGCCGCAGGTGTGGAGCTCGACCTACATCCGCAACTGTCTGGCCGCCGGCGACGTCGCCGGCGCGGCGGAGGCGCTGGGACGTCCCTTCACGGTCCGCGGCGTCGTGGTGCGCGGTGACCAACGCGGCCGCGAGCTCGGCTACCCGACCGCAAACGTGCCGGCGCCGGTCGACGGCGCGGCTCCCGCCGACGGCGTCTACGCCGGCCGGCTGACCCGCCTCGACACGGGCGACTCCTATCCGGCCGCGATCTCGGTGGGCACCAATCCGACCTTCGACGGCGATCGCGAGCGCCGCGTCGAGTCCTACGTCCTGGACCGCGACGACCTCGACCTGTACGGCGTCGAGGTCGAGGTCGCCTTCATCGAACGGCTGCGCGGGATGGTCAAGTTCGAGGGCATCGACGCCCTGGTCGAGACCATGCGCGGCGACGTACGCCGCGCGCGCGAGATCCTCACGTGACCCGCGCATGACGAGGTGGGAGCCGGAGACGCGCCCGGAGGCCGAGGCCTGGTTCGTCGCGCACGGGCTGCCCTACTTCGTGGACGACGTCCGTGAGCAGGTACGCCACAGGCTGCACACCAGCCGGCTGCTGGTGGTCGCCCTCGCCGGCCTGCTCGTGGCTGTCCCCACAGGTGTCCTTGTCGGCTGGCGGGCGGGCCAGGTGTCGGCCGGCATCGCCGTCGGCGTCACGGTGCTGCTCCTGGTCGCCGCGGTCTACGCGGGCCGAGCACTGCAGGTGCGGCTGATCGCCGCGTGGGCGCTGAGACACTCCTTGGCGAGTCTCGAGCTGCTGTTCCCGCTCGCGACCCGCGCGCTGCCGATGCTGCTGCTCTTCGTGACGTTCCTGTTCATCAACACCGAGGTCTGGATGGTCGCCTCGCGGCTGGACGGCGGCGTCCTCTGGGGTGCCGTCATGTTCTTCGGCGCGATGGCGGTGGGTTTCCTCGTCGTCCGGCTGATCGAGGAGGTCGACCGGCTCGACGACGAGGTCGGCCGCGACGAGCTCGGCGACGACGCCGACGTGGTCGGGCTGCAGCGGGCCAACCTCGTCCTGGTGCTGCTGATCACGCAGGCCTTCCAGGTGTTGCTGCTGGCGCTGGCGGTCTTCGCCTTCTTCATCGTCTTCGGCGCAGTGGCGATGGACAGGGAGGTCCTGGAGGCCTGGATCACTCCCGACAAGCTGACCTACCCGTGGGGCATCGAGGTGATCAGCCTCGAGCTCGTGCAGGTGTCGGTGTTCCTGGCCGCCTTCAGCGGCCTCTACTTCGCGGTCTTCGCCGTCACCGACGAGACCTATCGGCGCGAGTTCTTCACCGACGTGCTCGGCGAGCTCGAGCAGGCCCTCAAGGTGCGGGTGCGGTACCTCCGCCGGCCGTAGCCCGGCCGGCGGAGGTCAAGCACTCAGGCGTCGAGGTCCTGCTCGACCAGTGCCGCGATCGCATCGACCGCGGCCTGGTCGTCACCGGCGACCTCGACCGTGTCACCGTTGCCGGCGCCGAGGGTCATGATCATCAGCGAGGAGCTGGCGTCGACCCCGTTGATGGTCACCTCGGAGCCGAGCTCACCGGCCTTCTCGGCGATGATCGCGGCGGGGCGGGCGTGCAGGCCGACGGCGGAGCCGACGACGACAGACTTGCTGGGCATGAATGCTCCTTGCAGCGGATCGGTGGCAGGTGGTCAGACTGTAGCGAGGTCGGTATCGGTCTTGCTCGCGCTCTTCAGCGCGATCACCAGGGCCGCGGCGACGAGCGTGCCGGCGACCAGAGCGAGGATGAAGCCCGCGATGTTGCCGACGGCGAACGGCACCACGAAGATGCCACCGTGCGGGGCCCGCAGCGACACATCCAGGCCCATCGAGAGGGCTCCCGTGACCGCGCTGCCGGCCATGATCGAGGGGATGACGCGGGTGGGGTCCGCCGCCGCGAACGGGATGGCGCCCTCGGTGATGAAGGAGGCCCCCATCGCCCAGGCAGCCTTGCCGTTCTCGCGCTCGGGAATGGTGAAGAGTCCGGGGCGGACCACGGTGGCCAGCGCGAGCGCCAGCGGCGGCACCATGCCGGCGAGCATGACCGCAGCCATCACCTTGAGCTCGGGTGCGTCGGTGGCGGTCGCAGCGGCGCCGAGGCCGGTGGTGGCGAAGGCGTAGGCGGTCTTGTTGAGCGGGCCACCCATGTCGAAGGCCATCATCAGGCCGAGGATGATGCCCAAGACGATCGCCGAGCCGCCCTGCAGGCTGTTGAGCCCGTCGGAGAGGGCCTCCATCAGTGAAGCCAGGGGCTTGCCGAGGACGACGACCATCACGAACCCGGAGATCAACGTGGCGAGCAGCGGGATGACCAGCACGGGCATGAGGCCGCGCATCCAGTGCGGCACCTTCCACTTGGTGATCCACAGGGCCACGATGCCGGCGAGCACGCCGCCGACGATGCCGCCGAGGAAGCCGGAGTTGAGGGTGCCGGCGATGGCGCCCATGACGAAGCCGGGGGCGATGCCGGGACGGTCGGCGATCGCGTAGGCGATGTAGCCGGCGAGCGCCGGGACCAGGAACCCGAAGGCCGCGGCGCCGAGCGTGAACAGCAACGCACCGAGGTAGGCGAAGAACGCACTGCCGAACAACGCGTGGTCGAGGCCGAACTCACTGACGCTCGGCAGGTTGAAGAACGTGTTGTCCACGGCGATCGCTTGGCCGTCGTTGACGATCTCGTACCCGCCGAACAGGAAGCCGAGCGCGATCAGCAGGCCGCCGGCGGCGACGAACGGGATCATGTAGGACACGCCGGTCATCAGCACCCGGCGGACCGTGGATCCGAATGACGCGGCGCCGCCCGTCGAGGCACCGGCCTCGGCGGCCGTCCCCTCCACGCGTGGCGCGTTGGGGTCGTCGGCGTAGCGCAGCGCCTCGGCGATCATCGCGTCAGCATCGCCGATCGGACGCTTGACCCCGGAGGAGACCATGGGCTTGCCGGCGAAGCGCGATCGGTCGCGGACACCCACGTCGACCGCGAAGATCACGGCTGCGGCGCTGGCGATCGTCTCGGGGGCGAGCGGCGTGGTGCCTGCGGAGCCCTGGGTCTCGACCGAGATCTTGATGCCCGCCTTCTCCGCGGCGGCCTCGAGGGCCTCGGCCGCCATGTAGGTGTGGGCGATGCCGGTCGGGCAGGCGGTGACGGCCACGAGCGACTTGGGCCCGGACGCCGAGACCGCGACGGCGGCCGCTGCGGGCGCCGCTGCGGCGGGCGTGGAGGCCGCCTTCGCGGGCTCGGCGAGGGCCGCGTCGATCAGCTCGACGATCTCCTCGGGTGTCTCGGCCGAGCGCAGCGAGTCGGTGAACGCCGGCTTGACCAGCGAGCGGGCAAGCTTGGTCAGCAGCTGGAGATGGGTGGCGTCGCCGCCGGCCGGGGCCGCGATCAGGAACGCGAGGTCGGCCGGGCCGTCCTTGGCGCCGAAGTCGACAGGCGGCTCGAGCCGGGCGAAGGCCAGCGTCGGCTCGGAGACGCCGGAGGTGCGGCAGTGCGGGATCGCGATGCCGCCGGGAAGGCCGGTGCTCGACGTCTCCTCCCTGGCGAGTGCGTCCGCGACGAGCTGCTCGAGGTCGTCGGCCCGCGAGGCGTCGTTGACGACTCCGGCGAGGCCACGGATGACCTCGGTCTTGTCCGCTCCCCAGCTGGCGTTCAGCCGGACCAGTTGGGTGGTGATGAGTTCGGTCATGCGCTGCCTCCCAAGACAGTGACGTTGATGAGGTCGGTGCGGAGGTGCACCGGCTCGGGGATGGTGGTGCCGGGCAAACCGGCGGCGGCGCTGCCGTAGGCGACGGCGAGGGCCAGGCGGTCCGGGGCAGGCAGCCCGCGGATGTCGCCGAGTAGGTAGCCGAAGAGGCTGGAGTCACCCGCGCCGACGGTGCTGACGACGGTGGTCGGCGGGGGAGCGGCGTGCCACGCGCCCTCGGCGGTGACGAGCACGGCGCCGTTGCCGCCGAGGGTGACCAACACGGCGCCGACACCGCGATCGACCAGCGTGCGGGCCGCCTCCGCTGCCTTGGCCGGGTTGCTCTCGAGCTCCTCGGCGTCGCCGCCCGTGAAGGACGCGAGCTCCTCGCCGTTGGGCTTCATCAGGTCCGGCGCCGAGTCGGGAAGCGCGTCGACGAGCGCCCGGAGCGGGGCCTCGCTGGTGTCGACCGCAACCCTGGCGTCGATGGCCCGCAGGCGGCGTACGACTGCGGCATAGAACTCCGGTGGCGCACCGTGAGGCAGTGAACCCGCCAGCACGGTCCAGCTCGCGCTCGGCGCCCGGGCCAACAGTGCGCCGGCCATGGCCTCGAGGTGCGCCGCGTCGACCGTGGCGCCGGGGGAGTTGAGCTTGGTGGTGGTGCCATCGGGCTCGGTGATCGTCACGTTGACACGCACGTCACCCGCGGGCGTCACGGGACGGCAGTCGATGCCGGCCGCGAGCAGCTCCATCACGAAGGGGTCGTCCTTGGCGGCGGGCAGGACAGCCACCGTCGGCTCACCGGCGCTCACCGACGCGCGGGAGATGTTGACGCCCTTGCCGCCCGCCTGGGAGGTCACCGACAGGACACGCTGCACCTGGCCGCGAGCGAGCGCGCCCGCCAGGGTGATGGTGCGGTCGATGCTCGGGTTGGGGGTCAGGGTGAGGATCACGCGATCACCACTTCCACGTCGGCCGCGGCGAGCGCGGACGCGTCGTCGTCGGAGATTCCGGAGTCGGTGACCAACACGTCGATCTCGCTGAGCGCAGCGAATCGCAGGGACGACTCGACGCCGATCTTGGTCGAGTCCGCCAGCACGACCGCTCGCCGGCCGGCGGCCGCGAGGGCGCGTTTGGTGGCCGCCTCGTCGCGATCCGGCGTGGTCAGGCCGAAGGTGGTGCTGATCCCGTTGGTCGCGAGGAAGGAGACGTCGGCGCGGATGTTGGACAGGGCGGCGACCGTCTCGGCGCCGACCGCGGCATGGGTGGTCGTGCGCACCCTGCCGGGCAGCAGGAACAGGTCGATGTGGGGCAGGCCGGCGAGCCGGGCGGCGACCGATACGGCATGGGTGACCACGGTCAGTCGGTGGTCGCGGGGGAGCAGCGCAGCGAACCGCGCCGTGGTCGAGCCGGCGTCGATGATGATCATCGAGCCGGGCGGGGGGAGCAGCGCGATGGCGGCGACCGCGATCGCGTCCTTGGCCTCGGTGTTGTCCTGGTCGCGCTCGGAGATGCCGGACTCGATGGCGGCGAGGGCGCTGGCCGGAACGGCGCCCCCGTGCACGCGACGAATCAGGCCCATCCGCTCGAGGGCTGACAGGTCGCGTCGTACGGTCTCGGTGGTGACCGCGAGGTTCGCGGCGAGCTCGGCCACCGACACGCGACCCTGCTGACCGATCAGCTGGACCATCGCTTGCTGTCGTTCCTCTGCGTACACCTGGGATCCTTGGTCGAGGGAGGGATGTGGTGTCGGACACATCATTCTTTGTATGTGTTGTTTTATAGCCGAACCTGTTGAATGTCAAGTATCTGGTGGATTACGGTGTGGGCATGACCACGTCCACTCCGTCCTCCACTGGCTTGCGCGGCACCCCGGTCGTACCGGGCGTCGCAGCTGGGCCCGCGCTCCTGGTCCGCGGCGAGGTCTCGCCCGAGGCCATTGCCCGCTTCGGCGACGGCAACTTCTCCGATGCCGACGCCGCGATGGCGGCCTACGACGCGGCGGTCTCCGCCGTCGCCGCGACCTTCGCCCGCAAGGCGGAGAAGGCGACCGGGCCGGCCGCCGAGGTGCTGACCGCGAGCGCCGGCCTGGCCAAGGACAAGGGACTGCGGGGCGCCGTCAGCAAGTTCGTCGCGGCCGGCACCCCGTTGTTGCAGTCGGTTGGTGCCGCGGTGGAGCAATTCGTCTCGATCTTCACCACCATGGGGGGGCTGATGGCCGAGCGGGTCACCGACCTCGAGGACATCGAGCGACGAGTCATCGCGCATCTCGTCGGGGAGCCGGAGCCGGGCGTGCCCACGCCGAGCGAGCCGTCGATCCTCGTCGCGGAGGACCTCGCGCCCAGCGACACCTCGGGCCTGGACCCGCAGCTGATCAGCGCCCTCGTCACCGAGCGCGGCGGGGCGACCAGTCACACGGCGATCATCGCCCGCCAGCTCGGCATCCCCTGCGTGGTGGGGGTCGCCGGCGCCATGGACATCAAGGCCGGCACGTTCATGGTGGTCGACGGCGAGACGGGAGCGGTCGAGATCGGCACCGATGTCGAGGAGGCCGCCGAGCGGGTCGCTGCCAGCCAGGCGGCTCGCGCTGCGCTGGCCGCGTGGACGGGGTCGGCCGAGACATCCGACGGCACCCCGATCAAGCTGCTCGCCAACGTCGCGGACGGGCCCAGCGCCGTGGACGCGAGTCGTGAGCCGGTGCAGGGTGTCGGGCTCTTCCGCACCGAGCTGTGCTTCCTCAAGGCGACCGAGGAGCCGTCGGTCGAGGAGCAGGGCGAGATCTACAGCACGGTGTTGGGAGCCTTCGGCGAGGGTCAGTACGTCGTGGTCCGCACGCTCGACGCCGGGTCGGACAAGCCGATCGCCTTTGCGACGATGCCCGGAGAGGAGAACCCCGCGCTCGGCGTGCGCGGGCTGCGGCTGTCGTTCGGCAACCCCGGTCTGATGGACCGCCAGCTCGACGGCATCAAGCTGGCCGCCGACAAGACCGGCACCGAGACGTGGGTGATGGCGCCGATGGTCGCCACCGTCGCCGAGGCAGCCGAGTTCGCCGACAAGGTGCGCGCCCGCGGGCTCAAGCCCGGCGTGATGGTGGAGATCCCGAGCGCGGCCCTGCTCGCGCACCGGATGCTCGAGGTCGTCGACTTCCTCTCGATCGGCACCAACGACCTGACGCAGTACACGATGGCGGCCGACCGGATGGCGACCGACCTCGCGCATCTCACCGACCCGTGGCAGCCTGCCGTGCTGCAGCTGATCGCCATCACCGCGGAAGCCGGGGTGCAGGCCGGCAAACCGGTCGGGGTGTGCGGTGAGGCCGCCGCCGACCCGATGCTCGCGTGCGCGCTGGTCGGGATGGGGATCACGTCGTTGTCGATGGCCGCCCGCGCCGTACGCCCTGTCGGCGCCCAGCTCTCACAGGTCTCGATGGACACGTGCGAGGCCGCCGCTGAGGCTGCCCTGGGAGCGAGCGACCCGATGGCCGCGCGGGCGGCGGTGCGCGCACTGCTGGCCGGTTGACGCCGCTGGCCACGAGACCCGGCGCGGCGCCCGCATCTCGGTCCGAATTATGTAACACGCTGTCCGGTGCTCTTCCACGTCGTAGCAACGACGTGGAAGTGCACCGGACAGCGTGTTACATGCGGGCCCAGGGCTCGACGGTCACCTTGATGGCCTCACCGTTGGCGGCGATGCCGAACGCCGACATCACCTCCGAGAGCGGGATGTGGCTGGTGACGGTGAGCGCCTTGTGACCGCGATCGCCCGGCCGAGCCTGCTGCGCCTCGGCCGGGCGATCGTCGCGTCAGCCGGTGACGGTGACGGGCACTCCGCTCAGAGCCGCGTTGCCGGAGATGTCGAGTCGCTCGGGGTCGGTCAGGTCGTTGATCGAGACCCCGGGCAGCTCGGCGGCCGTCTTCATCCCGGGGTTGCGGGCGTGACCGTAGCCGTGGGGGAGGCTGACCACGCCGGGCATCATGTCGTCGGTCGCGGCGACCTCGACACGCACCTTTCCAACGCGGGACGTGATCGTGACGACGTCGCCGCTCTCGAGCTGACGTTGCGCGAGGTCGGCCGGGTGCATGAGGAGCTGGTGCCGCGCCTTGCCGCGGGTGAGCCGCTCGGTGTTGTGCATCCAGGAGTTGCAGTCCTGCTTGTGGCGGCGACCGATGAGGAGCAGCTCGCCTTCATCGGGGGCCTCGACTTCCGTCAGTCGCTCGAGGTCGGCCAGCACCAGCGCCGGCGCGAGGACCAGGCGGTGGTCACGGGTCTGCAGCCGTTCGGGCAGCAGGTCGGGCTGCAACGGACCGAGGTCCAGACCGGACGGGTTGGCGCGCAGCTTCTTCAGCGTCACGCCGTTGCGGGCGCGGGCGAGCAGCAGGAAGATCAGGCGGGTCGGGCTGAGGCTGAGCCGGGTGCGCATGATCGCCCGCGCCTTGAGAGCCGGCTTCTTGTCCAGCTTGGCGCTCGTGGCCAGTGCGACGTCGCGGTAGATCTGCCAGTCGTGGCGCGCCCCCGCCTCCTTCTCGAAGACGGCCGGCGTGAAGCGGGCGGTGTTGCGTACGCCGAACGTCTGGAAGATCAGGTCGTAGTGGTCGCG
>NZ_JANPEO010000224.1:0-1714 GCF_031422975.1 Nocardioides sp.
CTGCCGTGCCGGCGATCGACGCCGAGGGCGGTGTCGACGACGCCCTCGCCGCCGATGCAGGCAGCCCGTGGCTCGAGGGGTCGACGGTGGCGCTGCTCACGGCATCCGTCGGGCTGGCCCTGGTGCCGGCGACCGAGGCGATCGCCCCGGTCCCCTGGTTCCTCGGCACCCTGATGGTGCTGCTCTCGCGTCGGTGGGGCCCCGCCGCCAAGGGTGTCGCCGTGCTGGCCTTCGGCGTGCTCGGTGTGCCGCTCCTCCTGCTCGGGCGCGACGAGCTGCCGACCGGTGCGAGCGTCGTGGCGTCGGTGCTGCTGGTCGCGATGTGGGTCGGCGCTGCCGGGTGGCTGCTCGTGCGTGCCCGCCGCCCCCGTGAGGAAGGGCGCGGCCTGCGGATGCGCTGAGGGACGCCCCGGACACGCCACGAGGGCGGCCCCCCGGCTGGGGGACCGCCCTCGTGCGGTGAGACAGGTGGCTCGGGTCAGAAACCCATGCCGCCCATGTCGTCGCCGCCGGGCATGGCCGGCGGGTGCTTCTCCGGCTTGTCGGCGATGACGGCCTCGGTGGTGAGGAACAGCGCGGCGATCGACGCGGCATTCTGCAGCGCGGAACGCGTCACCTTCGCCGGGTCGATGATGCCGGCCGCGATCAGGTCGACGTACTCGCCGGTGGCGGCGTTGAGGCCCCAGCCGTCCTCGAGGTTGCTGACCTTCTCCGCGACGACGCCACCCTCGAGTCCCGCGTTGATCGCGATCTGCTTGAGCGGTGCCTCGATGGCGACCTTGACGATGTTCGCGCCGGTCGCCTCGTCACCCTCGAGGGTGAGCTTGGGGAACGCCTTGGCACCGGCCTGGATGAGGGCGACCCCACCACCGGCGACGATGCCCTCCTCGACGGCTGCCTTCGCGTTGCGGACGGCGTCCTCGATGCGGTGCTTGCGCTCCTTGAGCTCGACCTCGGTGGCCGCGCCCGCCTTGATGACGGCGACGCCGCCGGCGAGCTTGGCGAGGCGCTCCTGGAGCTTCTCGCGGTCGTAGTCGGAGTCCGACTTCTCGATCTCGGCACGGATCTGGTTGACGCGACCCTGGATCTGGTCCTGGTCGCCCGCCCCCTCGACGATCGTCGTCTCGTCCTTGCTCACGACGACCTTGCGGGCCCGGCCGAGCAGGTCGAGCTCGGCGGTGTCGAGCTTGAGCCCGACCTCCTCCGAGATGACCTGGCCACCGGTGAGGATCGCGATGTCGCCGAGCATGGCCTTGCGACGGTCACCGAAGCCGGGAGCCTTGACGGCGACCGACTTGAAGGTGCCCCGGATCTTGTTGACGACGAGCGTGGACAGCGCCTCGCCCTCGACGTCCTCGGAGATGATGAGGAGCGGCTTGCCGGACTGCATGACCTTCTCGAGGAGGGGCAGCAGGTCACGGACCGAGCTGATCTTCGAGCTGACGAGCAGGATGTAGGGGTCTTCGAGGGTGGCCTCGAGGCGCTCCATGTCGGTGGCGAAGTACGGCGAGATGTAGCCCTTGTCGAAGCGCATGCCCTCGACCAGGTCCATCGACATGCCGAACGTCTGGCTCTCCTCGACGGTGATGACGCCGTCCTTGCCGACCTTGTCGATGGCCTCGCTGATGAGGCCGCCGATCTCGGTGTCGGCTGCGGAGATGCTCGCCACCTGGGCGACCTTCTCCTTCGAGCCGTCGACCGACTGGCTGATGGC
>NZ_JANPEO010000225.1:0-8071 GCF_031422975.1 Nocardioides sp.
CTACCCCGCAGTCCGCGAGGATGTAGGCGACCTGGCCGGCCTTGAGCGCCGGGTTGACGGGCACGAAGACGGCGCCGGCCGCCGAGGCACCGAAGATGGCGGCGATGGTCTCCGGGCGCTTGTCGAGGAAGACAGCCACTCGATCTCCCCGCGAGACTCCGAGCGATCTGAGCGCTCCTGCCGCGCGCCAGGACTGCTCCCACGTTTCCGCGTAGTCGAGGCAGATCTCCTCGTGGGTCAGCGCCGGCAGGGTGCCGGTGCTCGAAGCGCGCTCCTCCAGCAGGTGGTGCAGGTTGGTCCTCATCTCAGGCCCACCTCTCCCCAGCAGCGGCCCCCCGGCGCCGGTCTCGACGATCGACGCTCAGCCCTGCGCCTCCCCATGTCCCGAACGCTACGACCGGATCGCCCCCGGGCGGGCTGGGCTCAATCCGGATACCCCATTTGTGGGATCCGGGGCGGGCACTCGGTCCAGCCACTCAGGTCCCCGTTCGGCACGCAGGAGCGAGGGCCGCACGAGCACACCCACTGCCGCGCGCGCGATCGCGTCACCTCGAAGGGCTCGGGTGCCCTCACGCAGCAGCAGGGCCAGCCAGTAGAATCCGACGCGAGGACCCGGACCGAGCCGGGCGAAGAGTCGCAGTCGATTGGCCACCAGCAGGGCCCACAACCGCGGAGACGTGCCGGAGTCGCCCTCGAGGTGGACGGCCGATGCCGTGGGGACATAGCGCACGGAGTACCCGCGCGACGCGGCGCGCAGGTCGAACTCGGTCTCCTCGGAGTAGAGGAAGTAGGACTCGTCCCAGGGGCCGCAGTCGTCGAGGCACTGACGCCCGATCAGCTGGGTGGACCCCTCGGCCCAGTCGGCGTCGCCGGCGATCGCATACGTCGCGGGATCGGTCACGATCTCGCCGAGGCCGGGCCATCGGCCTGCCCTGGTTGCGCCGAGCAACGCGTCGGCGAACGCGCGTTTGAGGGTCGGGCGCCTGCGGAGCGAGTGGATGAGCGCTCCCGATCCGTCGACCAGGCGAGGGACGGCGATGCCCGCACCTGGCTCGTCGAGTGCCGACAGCAACTCCGGGAGGCAGTCGGTGCCCAGGCGTACGTCAGGGTTGAGGACGAGCACGGCCGGGGCATCGGGCGCGACGGAGAGGGCGGCGTTGATCCCGGCCGCGTATCCAGCGTTGCGTCCTGTCTGCACCACTGTCGCGCCGGGCGCCAGGGTCCGAACGACATCGACGGTGCCGTCGTCCGAGGCGTTGTCCACGACGACGAGGTGATAGTCGAGGTGACCGGTTCCGGCTGCCAGGGAGTCGATCAGTCCGGGCAGGACCTGCGCGCTGTTCCAGGTGACCACCGCGATCAGCAACGGCTTCATGGCGTGGTCCCGGGAGTTGCGCCGACCGTGCGAAGGGGGCGTCGAGGGCGCCACTTCTCCAACCAGTAGACGAGCACCACGGTGATCGAGGCGCCGAGCAGTCCGGTCGCCCCCGCCGTTCGGGCACGGCTCCCAGTGACTGCGTAGATCGTAGGATCTGGCGACGAGGGCACGGCCCGCGCCCGCAACTCGGTCGGGATCCCGAGGTTGTCCTGTTCGGCCTCCAGCCGGCTGACCACGTCGCGGGTGGCCGAGGCCGCCGCGGCCGACACCTCGTCGGGAGTGCGCCCGGCCACCTGGACGTCCAGGTAGTTGGCGGAGAAGATCGGGCGCCACTGCGTGCCGAGATTGGGTGCTCGGAACTGGACTCCGTCCAGCCTCCCCTGGCCCACCATCGTCGCGTCCACGTCACCGGTGAGCATGGGTGGATGCCCGTGGTTGAGCTCGGTCGCGAGAACCCCTACCAGCGGTGGCAGGGCGTAGACCGGGTCGTCGAGCACGTCTGTGCCCTCCGCGCCGGCCGGGCCGACGAGAAGGACGTTGTACTGCGTCCAGTAGACCGGCGGTTGGTTGATCGAGACGTAGAGCGCCCCAACGCTCAGGGCGGCACCGACGACCATGACGTACCAACGTCGGAGCATGGCGGTGATCAGGTCTCTTGAGGTCATGTCGTCCCCCGCTTCACCTGATCTCCTCGACCGACTGCACGAGCAGCGGAGCGAGGCGGAGCCTTAGCCGATGCGGGAGGTCTCGACGGCCCCCCGACACGATCGAGTAGTACTTGTCCGTTGTGATCGGGTGTGTTTCGGGGGTCGTGGTGGACCCCGGATCGCCGGCTTCCATGGTCATCGCCTCGAGACCTTCAGCCGACCGGCTGGCTCGCACCCTTTTTCGCGAGCACGAATCGGGTGAGCCCCCCGATGCTGCCGACGTTGTCGAGGACCGTCTGGGACTCAGCGACCTGGATCTCGAAGTGTGCCTGAACGAACTCGATCATTGAGTCCTCGTCGCAGGGGATCCGAGAGAGGTCACACAACAGGAAGTTGCTGCCGATGAACACTCGCAGATCGGTCCTGATCTGATCTTCCACGTGCGTCCCCCCAGGCTCACAGTCTTGGCTGCAGTGCATCAGCCCGAGCGTCCGTGTCGCGGCGAACTCAACGGAGGCTCACCAATATTGGTGAGGCGTGCCTGCTCGGCCACCCGGGCCGCCTCGGCGAGGTCTAGTTCCGAGGGCAAGGAACGCGCGACGGGCAGGGGGCGACATGGTCAGCCGCGGGGTTGGTTCGATCCGCATCTCCCTGTCGCACTGCGACGAGTTCGCAGTGGCGGTGGCAGTTGCAGTGGCTCAGCGCGAGCGAGCGGCCCCCAACGGAGTCGCCTGAGGCCGGCGCCAGGCTTGCGGGGGTGTGGACGCCTGCGAGCCGCCCAGCAGCCAGGCCTCGTCCCACTGCACGCCCGCGAGCCACTCACCCGACCGGATCCGCGGTAGCAGCCAGTCGAGGTCGTCGATCGCCAAGCCAGTCACGAGCACGTGGTCGTCACGCGACAGCTTGTCGAGCGCCCGTTCCAGCTCGTGGTGACCGGCGACCGAGGACATCGCCACGGAGCGCCCGCGCCGCTCGAGGACGACCTCCTGGCCGGCGATGGCGGAAAACGTCCCGGCAGCATCGAGGTTGATCAGGTGCAGCGGGTTCCGTGCACAGAACTCGAGCAGATCGACCTCGTGTGCGATGTCGGCCAAGACGACCGGAACGTCGAGGGTGCTCCGCACCCTGGCAGCGAGGCGTGATTTCCGCAGCCAGGAGCGCCGCCAGCCGTGTTGGCGCAGGATCGGGAGGTCGCGCCAGTCCCAGGCGTGCCCGGTCACGGTGCCGCACGTGGTGCGGATCGGCAGCAGTCCCGGATATCGATTCCCGATGCTGCGGTGGGCCTCGTCGAGCCGGGCGAGATTGATGGTCAGGCTGTTGTGCGTGATCCCGGTGTCCACAGCGCCGGCGAGGCGTCCGGACGACCGCATGCGCAGTGCGTACTCCACCGCGTAGGCATGCCACGCCAGGTCTGGGTCCTCGGTGAGCGGCTCCTCCAACACGTCGGTGCGTCTCGCCATGAAGAGGACTTCGTCGAGAGTGTCCACCGGGACCGGGACATCGGCGGAAGCGCCGATGAGGATGACTCGGTCGCGCAGCCGCCCGGCCAGAGTCCCCTCGGCGGTCACCCCGCTGGCGCCGAGCACGCCCCACCGCGGATCGTCGAGTGCGGACGCTGCGGCGACGAGACGGTCGATGTCGTGCAGGTAGACGTCCTGGTGCACGAACACCACCACGTCGTGCTGCGCGAGGCGCGCCGCGTGGTTGAGTGCCGCCCCGGCCGAGGAGAAGGCATGCGCGGTGTTGTCGATCGGGAGGTATTGCAGCGGCGCCGGCCCGGCGTACGCCGCCAGCGACCGGTCGAGGCAGTGCCGGCGCACTTCGATGTCGTTGAAGACGCATGCGATGCTCAGTCCCACGTCACACGCCTCCTGCTGGTCGCGCCGCGGCGCCGCATCGTGTCGTCATCGCAGTCGCTTGAGGGTGCCGGCGAGCGCGCCCTTGGCTCGGGCGGGTAGCCGCGGCGCACGCAGGACGTCTCCCTCCACGCTGTTGACGGTGTCGCTCCGGCGGATGCTGTATCGAGGCTGCACCCAGGAGTCGGTCCGGGCTCGGCGTCGATCGCTGGTGTGCACGGAGCTGTAGTCGAGGGCACGCAGCCGCGCGAGAAGGCGTCGGTCGTAACGGCCGAGAGGGAGCGCCGCGTCCTGCACGGGGGCGCGGGTGATGTCGGAGAGCATCGCGCGGGCTGCGACCAGTTCCTGCTCCGCGGTCGCCGCGTCTATGCCGCGCCACGGCCGGTGCCACATCCCGTGGCTGCCGATCTTCATGCCGCTCGTGTGCAGGCGTCGCACGTCGTCGCGGGTGAGGCTGCCCGGATGGTCGAGCCTGCCGGCCAGGACGAAGAAGGTCGCCGTGAGGCCGCGCTCCTGGAGGGCCGGCAGGGCGATCTCGGCGTCCGACGCGTTGCCGTCGTCAAAGCTCAGGCGGACGTCGGACCGCTCGGCCACCCGGTCGAGGACGCGAAGCATCAGGTCGCGCGAGATCCAGTAGCCATCTTCGTCGGGCTCGAGCTCCCGTCTGGGCGTTCCGATGCCGTGGAAGCAGATGTTGACGGTGGGCATGGGTCGAACGGTAGGCAGAAGGGGCGGGTCGTCTCGCGGGTGGCGGGGTGGGTCCCCCAAATCCGGTATGTGGAGGTCGGTGCCGGAGGGATTGTCTCCCTGCTACCTACGATCTCGGCATGGTCGACGAGCCCACGGGGGTGGCCCTGGCCCCGATCACGGACAACGACGTTCGGGCTGTCGCCGCCTTTCTGCACGAGCACCTCAACCGGCGGCTGAGCCCCGCTGAGTGGGCTCGTTGTGCCGTTCCGCCCTGGGACGTGGATGCGCCCAACCATGGGTTCATGCTCCGTCAGGGCGGCGAGGTCGTCGGCGCCTATCTCGCCTTCTATTCCGAGCGCGCCGATGGAGACCGGACTCGGCGGATGTGCAACCTGGCCGCCTGGTGTGTGCTCGACGAGCACCGTGGCCACGGGCTACGCATGGTGCGGGCTCTGCTCCGCCAGAGTGGCTATGAGTTCGTCGACCTCTCCCCGAGCGGCAATGTGGTCGAACTCAACAAACGGTTGGGTTTCGAATCCCTCGACACGGCGACCTCGATGGTCCCCAATCTGCCGCTCGCGTCGCGTCGGGGAGTGCGGCTGGTGACCGCGCCCTGCGCCATCGAGGCCTTGTTGACGGGGACCGAGTTGTCGGTCTATCGAGACCACCGGGGCGCTGCGGCGGCACTGCACTTCGTGGTCAAGGTCGATGGCGACATCTGTTACGTCATCGCGCGCCGCGACCGGCGCCGCGGCCTGCCGCTCTTCGCGTCACTTCTGTACGTCTCTGACCCGGTGGTGCTGGCACGCGCCGGCCATGCGCCGTACCGGCACCTGTTGTTGCGCCACCGGGCGCTGGTGACCCTGGTCGAGCGACGAGTGGTTGGCCGGCGGCCGAAGCTCTCCTGGGAGCAGCACTCGCCGCGCCCCAAGATGTTTCGAAGCGGCCAGGTGCCCGCTCGATCGATCGACTACTTGTACAGCGAGCTCACGTGCGTTCCGTGGTGAGCAGACCCTTGACGGAGGCGAGCGAGATGACAGTGAACGGCGGGGTGGCGGCACGGCTGCGGCACAAGGTCGTGGATGCGCCAGGGTCACTCGGCGCCCGCATGCGCGCGGAGCGTTGGTCCCTGGTGAAACGATCCTTCCCGGACATGGCGGGGCTCTCGGTCCTTGACCTGGGAGGCACCGTGGAGGCTTGGGTGCGGGCCCCGGTACGGCCCGCCCAGGTGACGGTGCTCAACCTCTTCGAGCCCGGAGTCTCCGAGGTCGATTGGCTGAGGCCTGTCACTGGGGATGCCTGCAGGGCGCGGGCGGAGCTTGAAGCCGCTGGTGCGCCGCTGTCGTACGACGTGGTCTTCTCCAACTCCCTGCTCGAGCACGTCGGTGGCCACGCCCAGCGGGTCGCTCTCGCAGCAGAGGTCCATGCCCTCGCCTCTCGCCACTGGGTGCAAACTCCCTACCGCTACTTTCCGCTCGAGCCGCACTGGCTCTTCCCGGGACTCCAGTTCCTGCCGATGGGGGTGAGGGCACGATTGGCGGCATCGTGGCCCCTCGCGCACAGCAGACCCGAGTCGTCGGCCGAGGCGATGTCGGAGGTGCAGTGGACCGAACTCGTCGGGGTTGCGGAACTGCGTGCATATTTCCCGACATCGCGCATCCACCGCGAGCGCGTCGCCGGAGTCACCAAGTCCCTGGTGGCGATCGGCTCTGACGTGGACCCGGGGCTCACGGGTTGACGGCGCCGCCCTTGTCCCACACGTTGCCCGTCCACACGTTGCCCGTCGCTCCCTTCTGGAACGCCGTGATCGGGCCGTAGACGCCGCACCGTGAATTGGTCCCACGCTCGAAGACGTTGTTCGTGAACTCGATGTAGGTGGCGATCGGGAAGGGCTTGGACGGTGAGTAGCCGCCGTACGCGCAATAGGAGATCGACGACGCGTTGGCCTTGAGCAGGTTGTTGTCGATCTGCACGTGACTGATCGGGTCGAAGTCCCCGAACAGTGACACGTCCGCCGTGCACCCGCCGTCCTGACTGTTGAGGATCGCGGTGCAGTGCAGCGTGTTGTGACGCACCAGCATATTGGTGCCGCCGTTGGAGATGAACGCGTTGTTGTGGTAGCTCTGGCCGTCCGGGTTGTACTGGTCGTGGAGCCAGGAGTCGATCAGCGTGCAGTTGTCGTTGCAGTGGAAGCTGTGCTGGCCGCCGGTGACGTCGACCCGGGTGGCACTGATGTTGTACCCCCACAGTGCACCGTCCGACCATCGTCCGGCGCGCACATCGGAGTCGGTGATCGTGACCGATGTGTCGCCGTCACCCATGGTGGACTCCACCCGCGGCACGAGCGACTTGTCGATGACCACACCGGTGGTCTGAATGACCAGCGCATCGCAGGCCCCGGTGGCATCCACCGCCGTGATGGTCCGCGCCGACGTGATTGTGCACGGACCGGTGTAGGTCGTCAGCGCTGTCCCGGCAGGGACTCCCGTGTTGTCGGGGCCGGGGAAGGGTCCATTCGTCGGAGTCGGAGTCGGGGTGGGGGTCGCTGTTGAGGTCGGCGTCGGACTACCGATCGGACCCCGGCCAGGCAAGAAGCGCACGTCCACCCAGTAGTTCGTTGCTCGGGGCGCAGTCACCGAGGGGAATGTCGTCTTGCGTGCCTTCAACGTCACCCCGTTGCGCCGCGGGGCGCGCAAGTTCGCGGTCACGACACCCGTGTCGAACCAGCCTGGCGTAGCAACGTGTATGCCTTTGCCGCGTGTGTGCACCGATACGACATACCTCGTGCCCGGCACCAGTCGGACAGGGGATGAGAACGTGACGGAGTTCCAGCCTTGACTCCTCGTGGGCAGGATCGCGGTCCGCGCGAGCACGTCTCCATCGGAACTCCACAAGGTGGCCGTGCGGGGGGTCGCACCCTTGCGTCGCAACGCCTTGAAGTAGCGGAGGCCGGTCGCTGTGCCCGCCACCTCGGGGTGGAAACGCACTCCCACCTCGCGTGACGCACCCCGTCGAGTGGTGACGGTGGCGCTGGGAGAGCCGGACGGAAAGAGACCGACTGTTGGTCCCAGCCGGTCCAACTCCCCGACACCGAGACGATCCGGTGGGGAGGCCAGCGTGCTCGTCATCGATGCGGCAGCGCCGAGAAGCGTCAAGCCGATCACGGCGGTGATGAAACGGGCACGCTGAGAACGCGTTCGGGTCAGTTGACGCATAAGTGGCCTCGCTGAGGCGATAGACGAAGTTCCGAGAGCCCCGGCTCAGAGTGGCTTGGATCGAAACGGCGGGCAAGGCGGTCCGAGAAACTTCACCAATCTGTGTCTCACCGCACCACGGTGGGAGACCAGGCCTCCTCGATCAGCAGCTCCGGCTCAGCCTCGGCGGTGGTGTCGATTGACCAGACGTCGGTCACCCCCGGTTCGTCCTCGCGGGGCAGGCCGTAGAGGAGGGTGTCATCGTCGAGCCACTCCACCTGGTCGTCGACGCCACGGTCACTGTTC
>NZ_JANPEO010000226.1:0-1654 GCF_031422975.1 Nocardioides sp.
GCCGTCCACTCTGCCCCAGCACGTTGACATCCAGACCCCCAGGAGACCGCCATGAGCATCGAGACCGCCATCGGCTCGGTCATTGTGGGAGAGGCCGGCCAGCCCTACCCCTACCGCGCCGTCGAGCTCGTGGAGCCCGACTGGACCCGGTTCCCGGGCTGGCAGGATGTCACCGCCGAGGAGTGGGCGTCGGTCCAGTGGCAGCGCGCCCACTGCATCAAGAACGTCAAGCAGCTGCGCGAGCTGATGGGCGACCTCCTCGACGAGCGGTTCTACGCCGATCTCGAGCGCGACCAGGCCGAGCGGGCCACCATGTCCATGCTGGTGCCGCCGCAGATGATGAACACGATGGTCCCGCGCGACAGCCCGGCCGGTCCCGGCTCACTGACCGACGCGTTCTATGCCGACCCGATCCGGCACTACATGATCCCGGTGTTCTCCGACCGTCGCACCGACTGGTCCTCCCACCCGCACGCCGCGCGCGACTCGCTCCACGAGCACGACATGTGGGCGACGGAGGGGCTGACCCACCGCTACCCGACGAAGGTGCTCGCCGAGCTGCTGCCGACCTGCCCGCAGTACTGCGGCCACTGCACGCGCATGGACCTCGTCGGCAACTCGACACCAGTGATCGAGAAGCTGAAGTTCGCCGGCAAGCCCAACGACCGGATCGGCGACATGATCGACTACCTGCGGCGTACGCCGTCGGTGCGTGACGTCGTCGTGTCCGGCGGCGACGTGGCGAACATGCCCTGGCCGCGGCTCGAGGCGTTCCTGACGTCCGTGCTCGAGGTCGACAACATCCGCGACATCCGGCTGGCCACGAAGGCCCTGATCGGACTCCCCCAGCACTGGCTGCAGCCCGAGGTCGTCGACGGCGTCGGCCGCGTCGCCGCCATCGCCCGCTCGCGCGGCGTCTCGCTGGCGATCCACACCCACGCCAACCACGCCAACTCGGTGACCCCGATCGTGGCCAAGGCGACCCGCGCGATGCTCGACGCCGGTGTGCGCGACGTCCGCAACCAGGGTGTGCTGCTCAACGGCGTCAACGCCGAGGGGGACGCGCTGCTGGACCTGTGCTTCAGGCTCCTCGACGGCGCGCAGATCATGCCGTACTACTTCTACATGTGCGACATGATCCCGTTCTCGGAGCACTGGCGGGTCTCGGTCGCCGACGCGCAGCGTCTGCAGCACCACATCATGGGCTACCTGCCCGGCTTCGCGACGCCGCGGATCGTGTGCGACGTGCCGTTCGTCGGCAAGCGTTGGGTGCACCAGCTCGCCGACTACGACACCGAGCGCGGCATCTCCTACTGGACGAAGAACTACAAGACGTCCATCGAGGCCACCTCGGACGACGCGCTCTCGCGGACCTACGAGTACTACGACCCGATCCACTCCCTCCCCGCCGGCGGCCAGGCATGGTGGGAGCAGCACGGCCGTCTCGACGAGACCGCGCTCAAGGCCGCCGAGATGGCCGAGGCGTCGCGCCGTACCGCCGCTCTCCAGGCCTGGTAGCCGGCTCGCGCAAAGTTCCCTGACCTGTGTTGGGGTGCCCCGGTAAGCCGGGGCGACAAAACACAAGCGCCCCCCCCCCCCCCCCCCCCCAGGGGGGGGGTCGCGGAAGCCGGGGTCAGCACCAAAGGAGTCCGGG
>NZ_JANPEO010000227.1:0-2790 GCF_031422975.1 Nocardioides sp.
ACAGCAACGGTGCCGAGCAGGTCGCCGTCCGTGCCCGGGATGCGGGCTTCGAGGTGATCTACCAGGGCATCCGCTTGACGCCCGAGCAGATCGTGGCCGCGGCGATCGCCGAGGACGTGCACTGCGTGGGCCTCTCCATCCTGTCCGGCTCGCACATGGAGCTGGTGCCCGACGTGCTGGCCGGGCTGCGCGCAGCGGGCCTCGACGACGTCCCGGTGATCGTCGGCGGGATCATCCCCGAGTCCGACGGCAGGCGCCTGATCGAGCAGGGTGTGGCGGCGGTCTACACCCCGAAGGACTTCGGGCTGACCGCCATCATGGGTGGGATCGTCGACGTGATTCGGCGGGCCAACGGGCTGTAGTCACCAGCCGTGACTGCCGGGTCCGCCCTTGAACGGCCCGGTGACCCGGTCGGTGATCCAGCCGCCGTAGAACCCACCCTCCTGGGCGCGCACGACCTCGCCGTCGACAAGGCAGGCGTCGACCATGCCGGGCATCACCGAGACGTGGTCACGGATCGCCGCGAATCCGCCCGTGGGATCGGGATAGGTCCAGGCGGCCCGGGACGCGGTGGCGGCAGGGGTGATCAGGTCGAAGTAGTTGGCGACGCCCTTCCATTCGCAGAACGTGGTCCCCGCGACCGCACGCAGCACGCCCGGGGCGAAGGCCGCCACGGGTAGGTAGTACGCCGGCGGGTGGCTGGTCTCCAGGACCCTGATCGACTCGGTGGTGCGCGCGATCACCTCCCCGCCGAGGCGGATCTCGACCGTCTCGGGGCTCGTCTCCACGCGGGGCGGTCGGGGGTAGTCCCACACGGACTCCTGACCCGGACCGGGGACGTCGGCAGTGACTCGGCGCATGTCACCAACGTACGCGCACCGGGGTCGGCGGTTAGCGTGATGCCATGAGCGATCTGCAGTGCGCCGTCCGGATGTTCGTGGCCAGGCACGGTGAGGCGGAGTACGAGTCCGAGCTGTTGTCCGACGACGGTGGCAGCCTCACCGCACGCGGACGCTCGCAGGCATCGGGGCTGGCCGACCTGCTGGCTGACCAGCGCCTCGCGCACGTCTACACGAGCACGATGTCGCGGGCCGTGCAGACCGGCGAGATCGTCGCCGCGCGGCTGCGCGTGGGGGTCACGGTGCGACACGGACTCCGCGAGTTCGGGGTCGGGTCCTTCGCCGGTCAGCCCGCAGACCTGGAACCGGATCCGTTCGGGCCCGTCTTCGACGACTGGCTCGACGGTCGGCTGGACTCGCCCATCCCCGGTGGCGAGTCCGGCTCCCAGGTGATCGAGCGCATGCGTGGCGTGCTCGACGAGGCCGCTGACCGATTCCGGGGAGAGGCGGTGCTGGTCATCAGCCACGGTGGCGCGATCTGTACGGCGATCCCCAACCTGGCGCGCAACGTGGAGCGTCGCTTCCCGCGATCCCGACCGCTGGCCAACGGTGACGTCATCGAGCTCGCCGCGGATGCGGACGGCTGGCTCGCCCGTTCGTGGGCCGGCGAGGACCTGTCTTCCTGACTGCCTGGACAATTAGGTAAGGCAAGCCTTCTGTTTGGTAAGATCTCGGGCCATGGGCAAGGCCAAGGGCAAGGTCGCGAAGCTTCCGAAGAAGGAATGCTGCGTCTCGAAGACGAAGTGCAACCGCTGCCCCCTGCGCATGCTCAAGGAAGGCACGCTGCCCAGCGGCTACACCGTCCACAAGCGCAAGCTGGTGAAGGTGAAGAAGTCGAAGATCAACAGGGCCGCCTGATCAGGCTCTGCGCCTCAGCACCACGAACATCAGCGCCAGTCCGAGGGCGAGCCCGATCACGGCTCCCACCAACGGCGCCAGCTCGCTGTCCGCGATGACGTCGCCGAGCCCCGCGCCGCCGTACGCCATCAGCATGGCCAAGAGCGCGAGCGCGAGCCGGATCGCGATCTCTCGCGCCACCAGGATCATGAAGGGCTCGGTGCCGCCGCGCCTGTCGAGCGGGCTGACGTCGACCACCGCCTCGCGGTTGATCGGGCCGTAGATGTGCGGGTAGCTGTCGTCGCCGACCGCCTCCACGCGCAGGTCCGAATGCAGGCGGCCGGGATCGATTGCGAGCAGGACGAGGGGCTCGCGAGACTTGGCGTAGTAGCGGGAGAAGACGCCCTGGACCTGCTCGCGGCGCGAGGCGTGGATGAAGCCCTCCTCCTCGAGGGTGCGCCCGGCCGTGGATGTCGTGTAGGTCCCGGTCCTCGTCGCTTCGAGCCAGTCGGCGCGAGTGGCGATGTGGTAGATCCGCTCGGCTCCGGGTGACGTCACGGGGCGAGGGTAGCGGCCGTGAGGCCGGGGCGTAGGGCCAGTCGTGCGGGCTACGGGGTGCTCCTGCGGCGTGTCGATAGCGGCGTACGGCGTGTCGCGGGTGAGCGCACGGGAAGTGGCCCCGGCAGGGTCAGAAGAGCCGGTGCTCGGAGTCGTCCATGCCGCGCAGCAGGTCGTAGTCGACGAGGGCGCAGGCGATGCCGCGGTCGGTGGCGAGCACGCGCGCCTGGGGCTTGATCTCCTGCGCGGCGAAGATGCCGCGGACGGGGCCCTTGGAGTTGAGCATCGGGTCGCGGTTGAGCAGCTCGAGGTAGCGGGTGAGCTGCTCGACGCCGTCGATGTCGCCGCGGCGCTTGATCTCGACGGCCACGCTCAGGCCGATCTCGTCACGGCACATCAGGTCCACCGGTCCGATCGCCGTCGGGAACTCCCGGCGGACCAGGGTCAGACCGGCGGACAGGGTCGCGGGGTGCTCGGCCAGCAGTTCCTGGAGGTG
>NZ_JANPEO010000228.1:0-8508 GCF_031422975.1 Nocardioides sp.
GTCGCAGCTCGCGGCGCCGGCCTTTGCATTGCCCAGCCCCTGAGTGAAAGGCGCGCATCGCCATGCACGAAGCATCCTCCTGCACCAGGAGCGGAGAACGAGGTGCCACCTCCGTTGAGTACGCCCTGATGGCCGGCCTCATTGCCGTGGTCATCGTCATCTCCGTGGCCTTCTTCGGGCAGCAAGTCGCCGCACTGTTCGGGCTGGTCCCGCCGCACATCTGAGTAGCGGTCACAGGGTGCGCGCGAGCGCGACCCGCTCCAGGGTCGTGGGGTGACTCCCCCACCACCACTGGAGCCAGGGCGGCGGAGTCGGGTCCGCCAGGGACCGCAGCGCCAGGGTCCGCTGCATCGCGATGAAGGCATCCGGATCCTGGGTCGTCGTCAGGGCGACCACATCGGCGCGGGTCTCGATCTGCCGGCTGATGGCGCTCTGCAGGGGGCTGGCGGCCAGCGTCGCCCAGACACTGAGAGCCAGGACGAGTGGCACGACCCGAGGGTCGGCCATCGAGGTGCGTCGGCGTCCCGAGCCGGCCGTGACCAGGACCGCCAGGAAGCCGACCCCGGTCGCGCCGCCCAGGCCGCCCAGCGCCGTGCCGATGAGGACGTCGCCGTGCCCGGCGTGCGCCAGCTCGTGGGCGACCACCGACAGGGCCTCGTCACGAGGCAGCGACTCGACCAGGTTGTCATAGACGACCACCCGTCGGGTGCCGCCGAAGCCGGACACGTAGGCGTTGAGCGTGGTCGTACGTCGCGACGCGTCCGCGACCAGGACGTCGTCGATCCGCACGTCCTCCTGGTCCGCGAGCGCGAAGATGTCCGACCTGAGCTCACCGTCGGGCAACGGCCTGAAGTCGTTGAACAGGGGCTCGACGACCAGCGGGTAGACGAAGGAGCCGAGCACGACCAGTGCCGCCACCAGGCCTGCCGCGATGGCCGGCCAGGTCCGCGTCCAGCGCCGCGCGACGCCGAGCAGCACCAGCAGTGCGAGTGACGTGGTGACCACGGTGATCGCCTCGCTCGTCGCCACGTCTCGCGCGTAGCCCACCCAGGACTGGGTGCTGAGCCCGTTGGCCAGCCGGTGGCGCTGCAACATCACACTGCAGGGCAGCGTGGCGAGGCGGCCGACCAGGCTGAGGGCGAGCACACCCAGCACGATCTTGGCCCACCAACGGCCGGGCAGCCGCGTCATCAACGCAGCCCCCCACCGGCTGAACCCGAGGACCGACGCCACGGCCACGTTGATCACGAGTGACAACAGGCTCCAGCGCCGCGCCCACGCGGCGTAGTCCTCACCGCGCCCGATCTGCTCCGCCGTGAACACCGAGTCGGGTCGTACGGCGCCGGGCGCACCGCCGGGGACCGGGTGCCAGGGCACCCAGATCGCCGCCACGAGGGCGAAGCCGATCGCCGCGGACACGGCCACGATGAGCGCACACCGCCGCGCAGTCACGAGCCGAGCTCCCTCAGCCTGCCCTGCCACCCGCGGACGACCTCGTCGAGGGTGAGCCCGACCGATGCCAGCGCCTCGGCCGTGGTCGCGCCGTCCGAGGCCCGGTCGTAGACCCGCACCAGTCCGCGCTCCCCCACCTGGTCGGCAACCTCGACACACGCCAGCCACGCCAGCTCGTAGGCCGCCTCCAGGTCGGGGGCGGCAGTGGCGAACTCGGCGGATCCCGGCAGCTGATCGGGCACGCCGTGGCGCCGAACGCTCGCGCTCGCCCGGGCAGCCGTGGTGCTCAACGGCAGGTCGACGTCGCGCAGGGCCACGTAGTCGGCGAATCCTTCGAGCAACCAGGGGTCGAGGGCGGCCGTGGTGGCGTCGGTGGCGACGTGCACCAGCTCGTGGCTGATCACGACCTGGGCACCCGCGCCGCGCAACCGGCCCGTCACCTCCGGGTTGACGAACACCCGGACGGGCGCGCCCGCGCGCACGGACCCGTCGGCGGCGGCCGTGACGGCGGCGATTGCGCCGTAGGTGCCGTCGGCCACGTTGAGCGTGTCGTCCAGCTGTGCGGCACTGGCAGGCACCTCCACGACGACAGACGGGCGCCACTGCGGGAGCACGCGCCGGACGACGGGGATCGCCCGGCGGACCCGCTGGAGATAGGCCCGCGCCTCCTGCCGGGCCTGCTCGCCGGCCGCCATGACGAGTGCCCGGCGCGTACGCCGTACGACCACCCGCTCGTGCAACCAGAGCGGTGAGATGCGATCACCACCACCCAGACCGGTGACGGCGACGCCGTCGCCCTCCGGTGCGAAGCCGATGAGCACCTCGGCGTGGGCCGGCTCCCGATCGAAACCCTCGACGGCCCAGGTCAACTCGACCGCCGCGGTCCACGCGCCGTCCTGCGAGACGGCGCCGACCTCGTCGACATACCGCGCGGACAGGTCCTCGAGCCTGAGGTCGCGCGCATTGCGGGCGACGGCAGCGAGGAGATCGACCGCATGGAGATCGGCCGCGGGCGCGAGATCGGCAGCGGCCGCGGCATCACCTGCCTGGAGGGCCCGCACCAGATCCTGCACGGCCGCGGCTGCCGCTCCCGCCCGCGCCGTGGGTGCTGTCCGGTCGTTCGACACGTCGGCCCGATAGGGCTCGTCGCCCCCGAGCAGCCATCCTCCCGCCGCGACCAGCCCCACACACAACGAAAGACCGGCCACCCACCATCGTGGGCGACCGGTCCTCGGGGTCGGGCTATCAGCCAGGGCGAACCGCGCCGACGTAAGGCATGGAGTAGAGACCCGCCACGGCCACACCGGTGCCGGGATTGGCGGCGTGCACGATCAGGCCGTTGCCGATGTACATGCCGACGTGGCTGATCGGGCTGTAGTAGAAGACCAGGTCTCCGGGCTGGAGGTCGCTGGCCGAGACGTGCGCACCGGAGCCGTACTGCGCACTGGACGAGTGCGGAAGACCCACGCCGGCCGCGCCCCAAGCGCGCATGGTGAGGCCCGAGCAGTCGAAGGCGCTGTCGCCGGTCGCGCCGTAGACGTAGGCGTCGCCGACCTGGGCCATGGCGTAGGAGACAGCCGCGGCGGCCCGACCGGAGGCGGGGACCGAGGCAGGCATCCGGGTCGTGCCGGACCGGGAGGTCAGCAGGCGCTCGCGCTCGTCGGCCTCGAGGTCGGCCAGGAGGTCCTTGGCGTCGTCGAGCTTGCCGTCGATCGTCGACTTCTCGGCCGCGAGCTCGTCGGTGGTGTCGGCGATCTCGGCGGCGCGGTCAGCAGTGGCCTCGCGTCGCAGGTCGAGGGCCTCGAGCTCGGTGGAGTAGGCGTCGAACATGTTGTCCTGCAGGTCGTTGAACCCCGACATGGTCGAGAGCTGACCCAGGAAGGCGCCGGGGTCGTCGGAGACGACGACCTGGCCGACGGTGGAGATCGACTCCCCTTGGTAGCCGCGCAGGATCGATTCGGCGACCTCGTCGCGGACGGCCTCGAGCTTGTCGCTCTGGCGCTGCTCGTCGGCCCGGAGGGCGGCGAGGTCCTTGCGGAGGTCGGCGAGGTCGAGCTCGGCGTCGTTGTATCGCTCCGACGCCTGCTCTGCCTCGTGGTAGAGCCGATCGACCTTGGCCTGGACATCCTTGATGTCCGGGTCGGCCTGGGCGGGTGAGACGGGGATGAGTCCGATGGCGGCAATAGCCGTGATTCCCAGCAAGGCGCTGCCGAGTCGCATCCGGTCGTGATTCACGAGCGGGTGTTCTCCCTAGGGTGTCGTACGTCTACCGGGTGAGCTGACGGGTTCGGGCACGACATGCCCTACGCCCCTGCGACATGCGCGAGCGCATGTCCTTGGAAGCGATTCACCCCAGTTGGGGAAGTGGTTCCCCGGCTCCGAGTCCGTTGACGGGGGGTCAACGGGATCGAACTCGACGCGGTGTTCGCGCGGACCCGAGTGGCCCACTTCCACGAACACCTGAGGTGTCACCCTAGTCGGCTCTGGTCGGGGCTGCCAATCTTGGACCGGTTTTGTGGACCGTGTCGCCGATGTGGGGTGGCTCACGGGGCTGACGGGGCTGACGGGGATGAGCGTCAGGTCAGGCGGACTCCACCACCGGGCAGGCCACGGGTTGGACCAGGCGGAGCGGTGGCACCAGTCCCCCGTCCGAGAGGGCTTGCAGCGCGCGGCGCTCGTCGTCGTCGAAGGTGAGCTCGGGCGGCGGCCCGAGCAACACCGTCACCATGCAGTCGTGGCAGGCCAGCCCACGGACCAGGCAGCTGTCGCAATCGATTCGTGTCGTCATGTGACACACCGTGGCATCGACCACCGACAACGACTCGCGGGCGGACACACCGAGAAGCTCTCAGTCCGAGGCGCCCGCGGTGGGATCGTCGGCGATGCTGGCCTCGTTGCGGTCGACGATCTCGATCGCGTCGGAGCGACCGCACCAGCGACACGACACCGACTCCACGGACTCGTCCTTGACCTCGGTCGACTCCACCTCGTGCTCGCCGGCCAGGTCGAAGTGCCAGAACTCGGCCGTCCGCCGGGTGCGGGTCACGTCGAACCGGGTGAGGTTGCCGCAGCCGCCGCAGCGCCAGCGTTGGTTCTCGTCCGGGAGCTGTGTGGTCACGCCGTTCACCCTAGTGGCGCGGCGTCCCTCGCTTTGTCGGTGGTCAGACCTAGCGTCCTCGACATGAGCACCGCAGCAGCCGCCACCTCCCGATGGGAGACCCAGCGCAGCTTCGACGAGCTGGGTCGGCCGCTGCGTGACATCACCTTCTGCGTGGTCGACCTGGAGACGACCGGCGGATCCGCGGCGGCCGGCTCCATGATCACCGAGATCGGCGCGGTCAAGGTTCGAGGCGGCGAGGTGCTCGGCGAGTTCCAGACCCTGGTCAACCCGCACGCCGCGATCTCGCCGTTCATCGCCGTGCTCACCGGGATCACCGACTCGATGGTCAGCGACGCGCCGTCCATCGAGTCGGCTCTCCCGAGGTTCCTGGAGTTCGCGGCGGGCACCGTGCTGGTGGCGCACAACGCGCCGTTCGACGTCGGCTTCCTGCGCCACTTCGCGAGCGCGCAGGACCTGGCGTGGCCGGGTTTCGAGGTCCTCGACACGGCCAAGCTCGCCCGTCGGGTGATCACTCGCGACGACGCGCCCAACTGCAAGCTCTCGTCACTGGCGGTGCTCTTCAACGCGACCACCACCCCCAATCACCGGGCGTTGTCCGACGCCCGCGCCACCGTCGACGTGCTGCACGGGCTGATGGAGCGACTGGGCGGCGTGGGGGTCCACACGATCGAGGAACTGCAGACCTTCACCTCCCGGGTCTCCACGGCCCAGCGCCGCAAGCGCCACCTGGCCGAGGGGCTGCCGCACGCCCCCGGGGTCTACCTCTTCCGCGACGACCGGGCCCGGGTGCTCTACGTCGGGACGTCGAAGGATCTGCGGAGCAGGGTGCGCAGCTACTTCACCGCCTCGGAGACCCGGACCCGGATGGGCGAGATGGTCGGACTGGCCGAGTCGGTCACCACGATCATCTGCGCCACCCCGCTCGAGGCCGAGGTCCGTGAGCTCAGGCTGATCGCCGAGCACAAGCCGAAGTACAACCGCCGCTCGCGCTTCCCCGAGAAGATGCACTTCGTCAAGCTCACCCGCGAGCCGTGGCCCCGACTCTCCCTGGTCCGCCGTGTCCTCGACGACGACGCCGACTATCTCGGGCCCTTCTCGTCGAAGAAGACGGCCGAGAAGTGCCTGGCGGCACTGCACGAGACGTTCCCGATCCGGCAGTGCTCCGACCGGATCGGGGCGAAGCCCACCCGCACCGCCTGTGTCCTGGCCGAGATGGGTCGATGCCTGTCGCCATGTGACGGCAGCGCAGACCCCGCGACGTACGCCGCAGTCGTCCGTCAACTGCGCGACACCCTGCTCCATCGCCCCGACGACGTCGTCGACGCCATCCAGCGGCGGATGACGACGTTGGCCGACCTCGATCGGTTCGAGGAGGCCGGCATCCACCGCGACCGGCTGGCCACCTTCGTGCGGGCCGCGGCGCGCACCCAGCGGCTCTCCGCTCTCACCGGGTGTCCCGAGGTGGTGGCCGCGCGACGTGAGGATGACGGCCGGTGGTCGGTGCACATCGTGCGACACGGACGTCTGGCCGCGGCCGGCGTCATCCCGGCGGGTGCCGACGCCCATCACTATGTCCACCAGCTCCGCGCCAGCGCGGAGACGGTGGCCGACGCGCCCGGTCCGGTGCCGGCGGCCACCGCGGAGGAGACCGAGAAGGTGCTCCGCTGGCTCGAGGCGCCGGGGATCCGGCTGGTCGACGTCGACGGCGAATGGGTCTGCCCCGTGGGCGGCGCCACGCGTCACCTGTCGGTCTATGACGCGGTCAACCAGTCCCGCCTGGCACTGGTGCCGTTCGACGAGCAGCGGATGCCGACCACGATGCACCAGCCGGCGCGCTGAGCCGGGTCAGTCCAGCCCGAGGGAGAAGGCCGACTCGAGGTCGTGCCGGGAGAACGTCCGGAATGCGATGTGCGTCTCGGTGGACGTCACACCCTCGACCTTGTTCAGCGAATCGGCGACCACGGCGGCGATGTCCTCGTGCTTGCTGACCCGGATCATGGCGATCAGGTCGATCTGGCCCGTCACCGAGTAGACCTCGCTGACGCCATCCAATGCCGCGATCGCCTCGGCGACCTCGGGGATGCGGGCGACGTCGGCCTTGACGAAGACGATGGCGGTGATCATGTCGATCACCGTAGCGGTCACCCGTCGTCGGTGGGATCCGTCCCTCCGTTTTGCCGATCGGCCAGAACCGTCTAGTCATTTCGGGCCAGGTAGGGCCATTTGCCCTCGCAGGGCTGCGTTGCCTACGTAGCGTGTCGCCGTCTGTGCTGTACCCAACGAGGGGAAGTTCCGGGATGTCACGCACGTCTGGCTCGTCAATCGCTTGTGCTCGCACATGCGCCGCACTGGTGATCCTGGGGCTCCTGGTGGCCCTTGTGGGACCGCTGGCACCCGCTCACGCGGCGGCCCCCGCCTCGCCGGTCGGGCTCAACGTGTCGCAGCCACTTCCGTCGTCCACCAAGTTCAACTGGAACCGGTCGGCCGGCGCCGAACGCTACGAGATCCAGGTCGATGACGACTCCGGCTTCAACAGCCCGGAGGTCAACGCGTCCACGGTGAACTCGGTGTACGTCCCCGAGGTCACCCTCAAGCTGGCCACCAACTACTGGCGGGTCCGTGCCGTGCTCGGCATCGACAGGTCGGACTGGACCACGGGCCTGCCCTTCGACCCGCCCGTCGTGACGGTGCCGATCCCCTCGAGCCCGGTCGACGGGGCACACCTGCAGCAGCCCAACGACCCGCCCCTCCTGTCCTGGACCCCCTCCCCGGGGGCGAAGTCCTACACCGTCCAGGTCGACAGTGACAGCGACTTCGTCGGCGCCGACGAGTTCACCACCGAGACGACCTCCTTCGTGATCACCAAGCCCCTCGGCCTCGGCGACTGGTTCTGGCGGGTCATCGCCTCCAAGGGACCCGGCATCGTGTCCCTGCCGAGCAACACCTCGAGCTTCTGGATCGAGGCGCTGGCAACCCCGGTGATCACCGGTCCCCTCGGCCCCGCGCCGAATGTCTCACCCGACGTGATCGACGTCGTCCTGGACTGGGATCCGGTTGACGGTGCCATCGGGTACGAGCTCCAGGTCGCCAGCAACATCGACTTCACGGCAGGCGCGATCGTCGAGGACCGCACCGGACCGTCCGGCCGGGTCCTCGGCACCAGGTTCTCGCCGCCCATCACCTACGACAACAACGGCTACTACTGGCGGGTCCGCGCCGTGGACACGGCCGGCAACTCCTCCGGCTGGGCACGCTCGCAGGTCGACTTCAACCGCCACTACGACGTCAGGCCCAACCCGGTCTTCCCCGTCGACGGGTCAACCAACGTCCCCGACCCGCTCTACTTCCAGTGGGACCCGGTCACCAACGCCTCGGAGTACGAGATCTGGGTCGGCACGGACGTCAACTTCTCGCCCAACACCTACAACTCCTGCCGCGTCGCGGCCACGACGTACACACCCGGACTGTTCGCGATCAACGACACCGACCTGGTCAACGTCCTGCCCAACCGCATCAACGAGGACTGTGACCCCCAGCCGGGCATCACCAACTACTGGCGCGTGCGTCCGCTCGACCGCCCCTACGTGAAGCCCGGGGGCGGCGACCTGCCCGGTGTCCAGGGCCTGTGGTCCCCGACCCAGAGCTTCCACTACTCGGGTCTGGCCGTGACGAACATGTCACCGGCCAACGGTGCGACCGTGAGCGTGCCGAGCCTCAGCTGGGACCCCACCCCGGGTGCCATGACCTACCGGGTGGTGATCAAGCTCGGCCTGGGCGAGGTCGACTCGGCCACGACCTACTCCACCTCCTACACCCCCAAGGGGCAGAATCGCCTCGCCCCGGGCACCTACACCTGGTCGGTGTACGCCGAGACCGCCGAGGGCACCAAGTCCCTGGCGCCCTTGCGCAGCTTCACGATCGCCGGCAGCCCGGCC
>NZ_JANPEO010000229.1:0-6228 GCF_031422975.1 Nocardioides sp.
CGAAGTTCCCCGGTCGCACCTTCGACGTCGGAATCGCCGAGCAGCACGCCACCACCTCAGCGGCGGGCCTCGCGATGGGTGGCCTGCACCCGGTCTTCGCGGTCTACGCGACCTTCCTCAACCGTGCCTTCGACCAGGTGCTGATGGACGTCGCCCTGCACCGGTGCGGGGTCACCTTCGTGCTCGATCGTTCGGGGGTGACCGGCGACGACGGCGCCAGCCACAACGGCATGTGGGACATGTCGATCCTCCAGGTCGTGCCGGGCCTGCGGCTCGCCGCCCCGCGCGACGTGACCCGGCTGGGCGAACTCCTCGACGAGGCGATCGAGGTCGACGACGCGCCGACCGTGGTGCGCTTTCCCAAGGGGCCGCCCCCGGCCGACATCGCTTCCGTCGCCAAGGCGGGTGGCGCCGACGTCCTGGTGCGCCGGGGCGACCAGGACGTGCTGATCGTGGCGGTGGGCTCCATGTGCACGGTCGCGGTCGACGTGGCCGATCGCCTCACCGCGCAGGGGATCGGCGTGACCGCCCTCGACCCGCGCTGGGTCAAGCCGGTCGATCCGGCGATCGTGGAGCTCGCCCGCGAGCACCGGCTCGTGGTCAGCATCGAGGACAACGGCCGGATCGGCGGCTGCGGTGCGGTGCTGCTGCAGACCCTCAACGACGCCCGCGTCTCCACCCCCTTCCGCCTCCACGGGATTCCGCAGGAGTTCCTCGATCACGCCAAGCGCGACGTGATCCTGAGCCGGATCGGCCTCGACGCCCAGAGCATCGCCCGCGGGATCGTGGAGGACGTGACTGCTGTGTCCGACGGCCGGGCCCTGCACGATGTCGATCACCAGGCCTGAGGCGCGCGTCAGGCCGTACGCCGCTGCGCTCGCCACGTCGGCGCTGCTGCTCTCCGTCAGCCTGACGGCCTGCACCGGGGACCCCGCAGCCGACTCGCAGCCACCCGAGGGGGAGACGGCCGATGTCGTGCCGCGCATGCGGGAGGTCCTCCACCAGCGCGCTCGCGCCCTCCGGAAGCACAAGTGGCGGGCCTTCCTGGCGACGGTGGACCGGACCGAGCAGAGGTTCGTCGACCGGGAGCGGGTCTACTTCGCCAACCTCACCCAGCTGCCCCTCGGCACGCTCTCCTACCGGGTCGACGGGAGCTCGCTGGTGCGCACGGCCGGCGGCTACGACGCCGTGATCCAGGTGCACCTCCAGCTCGACGGCTACGACGCGCTGCCCGTCGTTCGGCCGGCCCGGTTCCACTTCACCCACGATCCGGAGGGCGACGGGCTGCTCGTCGCCAGCGACCGCGACCGCTCGTGGGAGCAGCGCAACGACGTGGACGTCCAGCCCTGGGACAGCGGTGCCGTCACGGTGGTCACCGGCGGTGGCGTGCTGGGCATCTTCGACACCCTGAGTGCCGGCCGGGCACACGACGTCATCCACGCCGTCGAGGAGGGCATCGGGCAGGTCGGCCAGGTCGTGCCCTACGGCTGGGAAGGCCATGTCGTGGTCTACGCGCTCTCCGACACCGATCTCCTCGAGGGCCTCGACGACCTGCCCTCCCAGGATCCGGATGCTCTCGACGCCGTGTCGTTCCCGGTGCCGGCGCGCATCGACGACGAGGCGGGCGACCCGCTCGCCGGCACCCGCTTCCTGCTGCACCCGCGGATGCTCGACAGCGATCCCCAACAGCTCGGTCGGCTGATCCGCCACGAGCTGGCCCACGTCGCCCTCGGCAGTCACGACGACGACGTGCCGACGTGGCTGGGGGAGGGCATCGCCGAGTGGGTGTCCGTGCAGCCGATGCCGGAGGACCAGCGCCTGATCAGCCAGGCCACGATCGATGCGGCCGCGGCCGGGCTCGACGAGCTGCCCGCCGACCTCGACTACAACGACGCCGACCAGGCCGCGCACTACGGCATCTCCTGGTGGGCGTGTGAGGCCATCGTCGACATGTACGGCGCACCGATGCTGTGGCGCCTGCTCGACGAGCTCGCCGCGACGAGTCAGGAGGACCAGGACGACGTGCTGCAGCAGACGCTCCAGATGGGTTCGGGCCAACTGGCCCGCGAGGCGGCGAAACGCATCCTCGCGACGTACGGCTGACTCGCGCGTATCCCGCTGCCTCGATAGGTTGCCCCGATGAGCAGCCTCTTCCGCACCAAGTCAGTCGAACAGTCGATTGCCGAGACCGACGAGCCGGAGCACCGGCTCAAGAAGAACCTGGGACTCCTCGACCTGGTGATCTTCGGGGTCGGCGTCATCATCGGGGCCGGAATCTTCGTGGTGACGGGCACCGTGGCCAAGACCAACGCCGGCCCGGCGATCACCCTCTCGTTCGTGATCGCCTGTCTCGCGTGCGCGCTGGCCGCGCTGTGCTACGCGGAGTTCGCCTCGACGGTGCCGGTGGCGGGCAGCGCGTACACGTTCAGCTACGCCACCTTCGGCGAGCTGATCGCCTGGATCATCGGCTGGGACCTGGCGCTGGAGTTCACCATCGGTGCCGCGGCGCTCGCCACGAGCTTCTCGGGCTACTTCCAGCAGGTGTTCGAGGGCACGTTCCTGGAGGTCCCGACGGCGCTCGGGTCGGCCGCCGACGGCGTCGTCGACCTGCCTGCGGTGCTCATCTCGCTGCTCGTGGCGGGCGTGCTCATGGCCGGCATCAAGCTCTCCAGCATGCTCAACCAGATCGTGGTGGCCATCAAGCTCCTCGTCGTCGCCGCAGTCATCGTCTTCGGCATCTCCCACATCGACGGTGACAACTACTCGCCCTTCATCCCCCCGTCGCAGCCCGCACCCCAGGGCAGCGGCGGTTTCCTGGACCAGACCCTGATCGGCTCGCTGCTCGGCATCGACCCGGCCGTCTACGGGTTTGCCGGCGTCATCGCCGGAGCCTCGATCGTCTTCTTCGCCTTCATCGGCTTCGACATCGTGGCGACCACCGCGGAGGAGACGCGCAACCCGCAGCGCGACGTCCCGCGCGGCATCCTGATCTCGCTGGTGATCGTGACTGTCCTGTACATGGCGGTCAGCCTGGTCGTCACCGGGATGCAGAAGTACACCGACATCGACCCGAACGACGCCGCGCCGCTGGCGACCGCGTTCGACGCCGTGGGCATGGAGTGGATGGGGCGGCTGATCTCGATCGGTGCCTGCATCGGGCTGATCGTCGTGGTGATGATCCTGATGCTCGGCCAGACCCGCGTCGGCTTCGCGATGGCCCGCGACGGGCTCCTCCCGCGAGGACTGGCGCGGGTCCACCCGACGTACGGGACGCCCTACGTCTTCACCGCGATCACCGGCGTCGCAGTGGCCGTGATCGGCGGCTTCGTCGACCTCGCCACCCTGGTCACCCTGGTCAGCATCGGCACGATGTTCGCCTTCGTGCTGGTCAGCGTCGGCGTGGTGATCCTGAGGCACAAGCGTCCCGACCTCGAGCGCTCGTTCCGCACCCCGGCCGTGCACGTGGTGGCGGCCACGTCGGTGCTGCTGTGCGTCTACCTGATGTTGAACCTCACCGGCGGCACGTGGGTCCGGTTCTTCGTCTGGATGGCGATCGGTCTGGTCGTCTACTTCGCCTACGGCCGGTCGCACAGCCGCGTCGGCCAGGGGATCGGCGGCCCCGCCGCGGACGCCGCCGGGGGTCGCTGACCGGGGGCGGAGGGCGGCTCGAGTCCGCTGTAACACGTCGTCCGGTGCTCTTCTGCGACGTAGCAACGTCGCGGAAGAGCACCGGACAGCGTGTTACAAGTGGTGAGCGATCAGTGGAACCGCTTGCCGTTGACCTTCTCCGAGATGCCGGCGATGTCGAGCAGCATGGTCAGGCCGCCGTTCCAGAAGGAGAACCCGGCGCCGGTGATCATCGCCAGGTCGAGGTCCTCGGGAGCAGCGACGACGCCCTCGTCGAGCATCCGCTGCGCTTCGTCGGCGAGCGCGGACAGGGTCTGCTCGCGCACCTCGTCGGCCGTCTTCACGACCGGGGACTCGGGCTGAACGAGCAGTGCCGCGACCTCGGGGTCGATCGCGCCGTCGGCGCCGTAGAAGCTGCGCCTGCCGGCCTCGACCACGCGCCGGAGGTTCTCCGACACGTAGAAGCGGTCCGGGAAGGCGCGCAACAGCGTCTCGTTGTTGTGCAGCGCGATGGCCGGCCCCACGAGCGACAGCAAGACGTAGGGCGGCATCGGCGCGACACCGGCGAAGGCCGAGTCGACCACCGCGATCGGCGTGCCCTCGTCGGCGATCTTGGCGACCTCGCCCATGAAGCGTCCGAGCAGGCGGTTGACGATGAACGACGGGCTGTCCTTGACCAGGATCGTGGTCTTGCCCAGGCCCTTGCCGGTGCCGAAGGCGGTGGCGAGCGTCGGGTCGTCGGTCTTGTCGCCCTTGACGATCTCGAGCAGCGGCATCACCGCGACCGGGTTGAAGAAGTGGAAGCCCACGACCCGCTCCGGGTGCTCGAGGTCGGCCGCCATCTCGGTGATCGACAGCGACGAGGTGTTGGTCGCCAGCACGCACTCCGGCGAGACGACCTTCTCCACGGCCGCGAAGACCTGCTTCTTGACCGACATCTCCTCGAAGACGGCCTCGATCACGAAGTCGGCTCCCTCGAAGGCGACCGACTGGTCCATCGAGCCGGTCACCAGGGCCTTGAGGCGGTTGGTCTTGTCCTGGTTGGAGCGACCCTTGGCGAGCAGCTTGTCGAGCTCGGCATGCACGTAGGCGACGCCCTTGTCGGCGCGCTCCTGGTCGAGGTCGGTGAGGACGACGGGCACCTTGAGGCGGCGTACGAACAACAGCGCCAACTGGCTGGCCATCAGGCCCGCCCCGACGATGCCGACCTTGGTGACCGGGCGCGCGAGCGAACGGTCGGGGGCGCCGGCCGGACGCTTGGCGCGCTTCTGCACCAGGTCGAAGGAGTACATGCTGGCGATCAGCTCGGGCGTGCGCGACATCGCCTCGAGGGCGTCGTCCTCGGCGGCGAAGCCGGCGTCGCGGTCGGCGTCTCGCGCACCGGCGATCAGCTCGATCGCCTGCTTCGCGGCAGGGGAGGCCCCGCCGGTCTTGGCCGCGACGATGCCCTCGGCACGGGCGATGGCCGCGTCCCAGGCGGCTCCCCGGTCCACCTCGGGCCGCTCGACGACCACGTCGCCGGAGAGGACCTTGCCGGCCCAGAGCAGCGACTGCTCGAGGAAGTCGACGCCACCGAAGACCGCGTCGGCGAGGCCGAAGTCGAAGGCCTGCTGGCCGTTCAGCGTCTTGCCGTTGTTCAGCGGGTTCTCGATGGCCAGCGTGACCGCCTTGTCGGCGCCGAGCAGGTTCGGCACGAGGTAGGCGCCGCCCCAGCCGGGCACGAGACCGAGCATCACCTCGGGCAGGCCGAGGGCCGGCGCCGAATCCATGACGGTCCGGTAGGTGCAGTGCAGCGCGACCTCGAGGCCGCCGCCGAGCGCAAGGCCGTTGATGAAGCCGAACGACGGCTTGCCGCCCTCGCCCAGCTTGCGGAAGACCGCGTGACCGAGCTGGGCAATGGTGCGTACGGCGTCGGGGCCACCGCTCTGGATGGACGTCAGGTCCGCGCCGGCGGCGAGGATGAACGGCTTGCCGGTCACGCCGATGGCGGTGATCGTCTCGTCGGCGATGGCCTCGTCGATGGCGGTGCTGAGCGCCAGCAGTGAGCCGAACCCGAACGTGTTGGGCTTGGTGTGGTCCTCACCGTTGTCGAGGGTGATCAGGCCCAGGGTCAGGCCTCCCGGCAGGGAGACCTTCCGCAGCTTGGCCCGGGTCACGCGCTCGGCGTCGGAGGCCAACTCCTCGGCACGCTTGAACAAAGAGTCGGTGCTCACTTGGTCTCCCCTTCGGTGTTGCCGGTCCAGTTCGGGTTCTCCCAGATCACGGTGCCGCCCATGCCGATGCCGACGCACATGGTCGTCAGTCCGTAGCGGACCTCGGGACGCTCGGCGAACGAGTTCGCGAGCTGGGTCATCAGGCGGACACCGGAGGAGGCCAGCGGGTGTCCCATGGCGATCGCGCCGCCGTAGGGGTTCACGCGCGGGTCGTCGTCGGCGATGCCGTAGTGCTCGAGCAGCGAGAGCACCTGGACCGCGAAGGCCTCGTTGATCTCGAAGGCGTCGATGTCGTCGATGGTGAGGCCGGCCTTGGCCAGTGCCTTCTCGGTCGCCGGGATCGGGCCGGCGCCCATCACCTCGGGCTCGACGCCGGAGAAGGCGAAGG
>NZ_JANPEO010000230.1:0-8429 GCF_031422975.1 Nocardioides sp.
CCTCCTCGACCGGCGGGGCCGACAGGGACACGCGGATCGTGTCACTGATGCCCTGCGACAGCAGCGCCCCGAAGGCCGTCGCCGACTTGATGGTGCCCTGGAACGCCGGGCCCGCCTCGGTGACGCCGAGGTGCAGCGGCCAGTCGCCGGCCTGGGCGAGCAGCTCGTAGGCGCGCACCAACACGACCGGGTCGTTGTGCTTGACCGAGATCTTGAAGTCGTGGAAGTCGTGCTCCTCGAAAAGGCCGGCCTCCCACACGGCTGACTCGACGAGCGCCTCGGCCGTCGGCTTGCCGTACTTGTCGAGGATGCGCTTGTCGAGCGAGCCCGCGTTGACGCCGATCCGGATCGAGACGTTCGCAGCCGCGGCGCGGCGGGCGATCTCACCGACCTGGTCGTCGAACTGGCGGATGTTGCCCGGGTTGACGCGCACGGCGGCGCAGCCGGCGTCGATCGCGGCGTAGACGTACTTCGGCTGGAAGTGGATGTCCGCGATCACCGGGATCTGCGACTTGTGGGCGATCGCGGGCAGGTCGTCGGCGTCGTCCTGGCTCGGGCAAGCCACCCGGACGATGTCGCAGCCGGTGGCGGTGAGCTCGGCGATCTGCTGCAGCGTCGCGTTGACGTCGGAGGTCAGCGTCGTCGTCATCGACTGCACCGAGATCGGGCTCTCGCTGCCCACCCCCACCGATCCGACCTTGATCTGACGGGTCTGCCGGCGGGGGGACAGCACGGGCGGGGGAAGAGCGGGCATGCCTAGGCCGACAGACGTCATGTCGTCCAGCCTACTGGCGGCGTTGGAGTCCCCGGATATCCGGGGACTCCCGCACGTGTCAGGTGTTGCAACACCTGACACGTGCATGACTTCCCTGACCAGTGGCGGTCACAGCGCGTCGGGTCAGCTCGTCAGGTGCAGGGGTACGACGATGTCGCCGATGATCAGCACGACGCCCATGAGCAACATGGCCAGCCCCATGACGTAGGCGATCGGCAACAGCTTGGCCACGTCGACGTAGCCCGGGTCCGGCAGCCCCCGGACGCGTGCCCAGGCCCGGCGCAGGCCCTCGTAGAGCGCGCCGGCGATGTGGCCGCCGTCGAGCGGCAGCAGTGGGATGAAGTTGAAGAGCCCCACGAAGAGGTTGAAGCCGGCGATCAGCATGACCAGCGAGACCAGCTTGTCCTTGAGCGGGAACTCGTCGTGGCTGGCGACCTCGCCAGCGATGCGGCCGCCGCCGACCACGCTCACCGGACCGTTGGGGTCGCGCTCCTGGAGGCCGATGATCGCCTTGCCGACGCCGTACACCTTGACCGGCAGCTGCGCGAGCGACTCGACCACGTCGACGGTCATGGTGCCCATCTGCTGCGCGGTGTAGATCGGGCCGCCGGTCTCGTAGACCGGGGTCAGCTCGGGAAGCACGCCCAGGAAGCCTACCGGGGTCAGCGTGGCGGAGTCACCGTCCAGCGGGCGAGGCTGGACCGAGGTGGTCGCGTCGAGGGTCAGCTGCTCGCCGTCGCGATCCACGACGATGGTCGCCGTTTCGTTGTCGTTGGCCCGGATCGCCTTCTGCATCTGCGTCCAGTCCGTCACCGGCTCGCCGTTGAACGACACGAAGCGGTCGCCCGGCTTCAGTCCGGCCGCCGCTGCGGGCGTCGGGTTGTTGTCGAGCTCCTCGGCGCTGCACACGCGGCCGTCCTCGTCGGCCGGCACGATGCAGGGCACCACCTCGGCCACGACGGGCTCGGCCGTGGCGTCGACGACCTGCCCGACGGTCGCGAAGACTCCCCAGAACAGGAAGAACGCGATGGCGAGGTTGACCATGGGGCCACCGGACATCACGACGACCTTCTGCCACCACGGCCGCCTGTAGAACAGCCGGTCGCGGTCCTCGGGGCCGATGTGCTCCCACTCGGCCGCCCGCGCGTCACTGATCAGCTGGGTGAACATCCCGGTGTTGGACTTGCGTACGCGCAGGTCCTCGTCGGGGTTGCCCGACTGCTCACCCTTGCCGGGCGGCAGCATGCCGACGATCTTGACGTAGCCGCCGAGCGGGATCGCCTTGATGCCGTACTCGGTCTCACCGATCCTCTTGCTCCACACGGTCGGGCCGAAGCCGACGAACCACTGGGTGACCTTGCCGCCGAACCTCTTGGCCGGGATCAGGTGCCCGAACTCGTGCAGGCCGATCGACGCCATGATGGTGACGGCGAAGATGAGCACGCCCAGCGTGTAGTAGAGCGCGGTCACAGAGTCTCTCCGATGGGGGCAGTGCCGATCGGCGGGCCGATCGTGAGGCGGGCTTCCTCGCGTGCCCAGGTGTCGGCGGCGAGGATGTCGTCAATCGTCAGGTGCTCCGGCAAGGGTACGTCGTGGCGCGCAACCACGGCGGCAATCGTGGGCACGATGTCGACGAATCGCAACCGGCCGGCCATGAACGCGTCCACACACACCTCGTTGGCCGCGTTGTAGACGGCCGGCGCCGTGGCCCCGCGCTCCCCGGCCAGGCGGGCCAGGGACACGGCCGGGAAGGCCTCGTCGTCGAGGGGGAAGAACTCCCACGTCTCGGGCGTCGTCCAGTCGACGGCCGGGGCCGCGTCCGGGATGCGGTCGGGCCAGGCAAGACCCAGCGCGATGGGGATCGCCATCGTCGGCGGGCTCGCCTGCACCAGGGTCGAGCCGTCGGTGAACTCCACCATCGAGTGCACGACGCTGGTCGGGTGGACGACGACCTCGATCCGGTCGAAGGGCAGGTCGAAGAGCAGGTGCGCCTCGATCACCTCGAGCCCCTTGTTGACCAGGGTGGCGGAGTTGATGGTGATCACCGGGCCCATCGACCACGTGGGGTGCTGGAGGGCCTGCTCGAGCGTGACCTGGGCCAGCTCGTCTCGAGTCCGCCCGCGGAACGGCCCGCCGCTGGCGGTGAGCACCAGGCGGCGTACCTCCCCGGCGGAGCCGCCACGCAGGCACTGGGCGACCGCGGAGTGCTCGGAGTCGACCGGCACGATCTGGCCGGGCCTGGCCCGCGAGGTGACCAGCGGGCCACCCATGATCAGCGACTCCTTGTTGGCCAGCGCGAGCGTGTTGCCGGCGTCGAGCGCGGCCAGGGTCGGGCGCAGGCCGACAGCGCCGGTGATGCCGTTGAGCACCACGTCGCAGGACATGCCCGCCGCCTCGGTCGACGCGTCCTCGCCGAGGCCGCTGAAGGCCGGCGCGAACTCCGCGACCTGGCGCTCGAAGAGCTCCTCGTTGGAGCCGCCCGCGGTCAGGCCGACGACCCGGAACCGGTCGGGGTTGGCGCGCACCAGGTCGAGGGCCTGGGTGCCGATGGAGCCCGTCGAGCCCAGCACGACGATGTCGCGCCTCATGACCGGTCCCCGGCCAGCACGAGGGTCTCCCCTGCCATCAGCGAGGTCAGGACGGGGTCGACGACCTCGCCGGCCGCCACGGCGAGGAGGTGTGCGGCGGTGGCGACCCGCGTTCCGTCGGTGACGCGCAGCAGGGCGTCGCCGGGGACCTCCGCGCAGCCTGCCGGGTCGGTGCGTCCGGCGCGCATCGCCGTGGCCCAGTCGAGCTCGCCCGAGTCGTCGACCGTGACCAGCGCGACCGCACCGAAGTCATGGCCGGCCGCCGTGCCGACCACGGCCAGCGCAGGTGCCGGCGACGGTTCACGCAGGAGGACCGCTCCCACACGCGCGCACGCCAGCTGGGCCACGGTGTCCTCGAGCGGCGGCGCGTCCATCACCACGACCTCGTCGCCCAGGCCGACGCCGAAGGCCTGAAGGACGCCGGCGAAGGCGCCGACCTCGGTCAGGAGCCGGGCGAACGTCACCGGGCGATCGCCGTCGAGCAGCGCGACCTGCTCGGCCCGGCCACGGATGACGTGGATGTCGACGGCGTTGTAGCAGGCATTCAGCGTGCCGGTGTCGCCTGCCGGCGGCCGGAACCAGATCACGTCCATGACGCCATCCTTCCGCACCCCACCCGGCCACACCGGCGTGAGGTCAGCGCGCGCCGGTCATCCCCTCGCGGGAGTCGCCCGAGAGTCGTTGCGCGAAATAGATCGGGACCGCGGAGAACAGGATCAACGCGGCCGCGACCACATTGACGACCGGGGCCTGGTTGGGCCGGAACAGATTCTGGTAGATCCAGATGGGCAGGGTCTGCACGCCCTGGCCCACGGTGAACGTGGTCACGATGATCTCGTCGAAGGACAGGGCGAACGACAGCAGTCCGCCGGCGAGCAGGGCCGATCGCAACATCGGCAGCGTCACTCGTCGAAACGTCGTGAACGGCCCGGCCCCGAGGTCCATCGAGGCCTCCTCGAGGTTGCCGCCCAGCCGCCGCAGCCGCGCCACCGCGTTGTTGAAGACCGTGACCATGCAGAAGGTCGCGTGCGAGACGACCAGCGTGAACAGGCCAAGCTCGATGCCGAAGATCGTCAGGAACGCGTTGGCCAGGGCGATGCCGGTGACCACGCCGGGCAGCGCGATGGGCAAGATGATGAGGAGCGAGACGGCGTCGCGGCCGAAGAAGTCGTAGCGCTGCAGGGCCAGGGCCGCCAGGGTCCCCAGCACCAGGGCGATCACCGTGGCGATCACCGCCACCTCGAGTGAGACCAGGATCGCCGACCGCGCGCCGGTGGACTGGAACGCGGCCGACCACCAGCGGGTGGTGTAGCCGGTCGGTGGCCACGCGAAGGTGCGCGAGACGTTGAACGAGTTGAGCAGCACCAGCAGCAGCGGTGTGTAGATGAGCACCAGCACCAGCCCGGAGAAGGCGGCGAGCAGGCGACGCGTCCACGGCGAGAGCGTCACAGGTTCTCCAGAGCTCCCGTGCGACGCGCGGCACCGAGATAGGCGAGCATCACGACCACGGGGATCGTCGAGACCGCTGCCGCGAACGGCATGTTGTTGCCGGTGAGGAAGTTGTCGTAGACGACGTTGCCGAGCATCTGGTTGGAACCGCCCACGATCTTGACCGCGATGTAGTCGCCCAGGGTGAGGGAGAACGTGAAGATCGACCCGGCGACGAACGCCGGCACCAGCACCGGCATCACCACCCGCCGCACGGTCATGGCGGTGCCGGCGCCGAGGTCTGCCGACGCCTCGAGCAGGGAGTTGGGCAACCGTTCGAGCCCGGCGTAGACCGGCAGGATCATGTAGGGCAACCACAGGTAGGCCAGCGTGATGACCGTGGCGGCGAGCCCGTAGCCCGGCGTGTCCAACCCGAACGGCCTGGCCAGCCACGCGATCGGTCCCGCGTCGGACAGCATGCCGCGCCAGGCGTACGCCTTGACGAGGTAGGACGCCCACAGCGGCGTGAGTACGGCGATGAGCAGGACGCGCTGCAGCCTGACCGAGGCCACCTTGGCCATGTAGATCGCGATCGGCAGGGCCAGCGCGGCGTCGATCAGGGTCACGGCGAACGCCACGACCAGGGTGCGCATGGTCACAGAGCGGTAGACGTCGATGGAGAACAGGTCCTGGTAGTTCTGCAGGGTCCAGGACCTCTGGATGTTGCCGGTGAAACCGTCGACGGTCCACAGCGAGGTGATGAACAGGGCGGTCAGGGCACCGAGGTAGGCCACCCCCAGCCACAGCATGGGCGGCCCGAGGAGCAGCCCGAGCCGGAGCCGGGGATGGCGATGCAGGATGCCGGTGGCCACCACTCAGCCCTTGACCTCGGTCCAGGCCTGGGTCCACTCGGTGTAGGTCGTGCACGTCACGTCGGTCCGGCCGTCGAGGCACTCCTCGATGGGGGTCGTCCAGTACCAGATCTGGTCGGCGTAGTCCTCCTCCCCGGCGTGGAAGGTCTCGCAGTGCCCCTTGCTCGCGACGTCGCAGGCCTTGGCGTTGGCCGGCGCCTCCCCGAACCACTCCGCCACGTCGGCGTTCGCCTGTGGGCTGATGATGTGGTCCAACCACGCGTAGGCGCAGTTGCGGTGCTCGGTCGACGAGCTGACCATCCAGGTGTCGGACCAGCCGGTGGCTCCCTCCTCCGGCAGGATCGCCTCGACCGGCACCTTCTCCGCCTGAGCGAGGTTGGCGATGACCTGCCAGGTCGTGCCGATCGTGCTGTCGCCCGTCGTGAAGGCCTGGATCTCCTTGAGGTAGTCCGACCAGTACTCGCTGACGTGCTCGTTCTGCTGCTTGAGCAGGTCGACCGCCGCGGCGAGCTGGTCGTCGTCGAGGGCGTACGGGTTCTCGATGCCGAGCTCGGGCTGGTGCGTCATCAGGTAGAGCGCAGCATCGGCGATGTAGATCGGGGAGTCGTAGGCGGTGACCCTGCCCGTCTGCGCCGCGGCGTCGTCGAAGACGGCGCTCCAGCTGGTCGGCGCCGGGGACACGTCCTTGGTGTTGTACATGAGCAGGTTGGCGCCGTACCCGTGCGGTATGCCGTACATCTGGCCGTCGACGGCGTTCCAGTCCCGGTCCTTGAGGAAGCTCCACACGTCCGCGTAGTTGGGGACCAGATCGGTGTTGACCGGCTCGACGTCGCCGGCCGCAATGAGCCGCAGGGATGCGTCTCCGGAGGCGGACACGACGTCGTACTGACCCGACTTCATCAACGTCACGGCCTCGTCGGAGGTGCCGAAGTACTTGACACTGACCTCACAGCCGGTGGACTCCTCGAACGGGGTCACCCAGTCCACCGCCTTGTCGGTGCTGCCGTCCTCGGCGTAGCCGGGCCACGCCAGGACGCTCAACTCGCCCTCCGTGTCGCCGAGCTCCTCGGCCATGGGCAGGTCGGGGGCCGTGAACCCCGCGTCTGCGCTCCCCCCACCCCCGCCGCCGTCGCCGGACTCGGTGCCGCATCCGGCAACCACCACCGCCAGGACAGCAGCGCCGACCAGGGCGCGGGCGACTCGTGTGCTTCTCATGGTGTCTCCTTGTTTGACTGGGCGCTGAGTGCGTGACTGGCCCCGAGATGACCCCGCTCCTGGGGGGACAGATCGATGACGTGCTCCTCGTGCCATGACAGGTCGACGCGTTGGCCCTGGGTGACCAGCTGGTCGGCGCCGCCGTGGAGGTTCTGCCGGAGCACGGTGAGGGTGTCGCCGCCGTCGACGTCGACGATGTAGTGGTTGACCGAGCCGAGGTAGACGACGCCGGTCACGGTCCCGCTGACGCGCGGGGACGGTCCGTCCAGATGGATCTTCTCGGGGCGGACGCTGAAGGTCCCCGGCCGGCCCATGATCCGCTCGGCCGCAGCGCCGGTCAGCAGGTTGGAGGTGCCGACGAAGCCGGCCACGAACGACGTCGCCGGAGACTCGTAGAGCTCCGTGGGTGAGGCGACCTGCTCGATCCGGCCCGCGTTGAACACCGCGATCCGGTCGCTCATGGTCAGTGCCTCCTCCTGGTCGTGCGTGACGAACACGAACGTGATGCCGACCTCGCGCTGGAGCTGCTTGAGCTCCACCTGCATCTCGCGGCGGAGCTTGAGGTCGAGGGCGCCCAGTGGCTCGTCGAGGAGCAGGACGCTCGGGCGGTTGACCAGCGCCCGGGCGAGGGCGACGCGTTGGCGCTGCCCGCCGGACAGCTGCTGCGGTCGCCGCTCGCCGTACGCCTCGAGCCGCACCGCCGCCAGGGCCTCGGTCGCCCGCCTGCGCCGGTCGCCGGCGGGCACCTTCTTGACCCGGAGGCCGTACTCGACGTTCTCCCGGACGCTCATGTGCGGGAACAGCGCATAGTCCTGGAAGACGGTGTTGACGTCGCGCGCGTAGGGCGGTAGCGCAGTGACATCACGGCCGGCCAGCAGTACCTGGCCGGTCGTGGCCTGTTCGAAGCCGGCGATCAGGCGGAGCACCGTCGTCTTGCCGGAGCCACTCGGACCGAGCATCGAGAAGAACTCACCCTCGGCGATGTCCAGGTCGACCCCGTCGACCGCGCGCACATCCCCGAAGTGCCGCACGAGGCCCCGGAGCGTGATCGCGGCGGTCATGTCAGACCTCCTTGCGAGCGGTGGTGTGCAACGGATGCTGTCAGATCCGGTCGCACACAACAAGGCTCAGGCCAGCCCGTTGTCGGCCGTGGAGGCGGGCTTGGCCGGCGTTCGCAGCCAGGCGGTGAAGAAGCCGGTCAGGTCCTGGCCGCTCACCTGCGCCGCGAGCGCCTCGAACTCCTCGGAGGTGCCGTTGCCGCCGGACCTGGTCTGGAGCCAGGTGCGGATCAGCCGCCAGAACGTCTCCTCGCCGATCCGGTTGCGCAGCGCCTGCAGCGTCATGCCGCCGCGGTCGTAGACAGGCTCGTCGAAGATGTGCGCGGCGCCCGGGTCGGCGATCGGGAGCCGCCAGAAGCGGTCCGAGCCGTCGAGCCCGTCGTAGCGGGTGCGCAACGTGGTGGCGGCGGACGTGCCCCCGTGCTGCTCGGCGAAGCGCCACTCCATGAAGGTCGCAGCGCCCTCGTTGAGCCAGATGTCGCGCCAGCGCCCG
>NZ_JANPEO010000231.1:0-1873 GCF_031422975.1 Nocardioides sp.
CGCCCAGCGTTCGGCCGAGGCCCGCGTGGCCCAGCGCTCCGCGGCGCACCTTCTCGAAGCCGCGCACCGGGGTCGGCGTGGGCGAGCCGGCGGGCTCGCCCGGCCACACCCGCGTCGCCGGTCGCGGCGACGACTCCGCGACCTCGGTCGGATCGGCGGTCCCCGCCAGGGCGGCGACGGCGAGCGGCATCGTGAACGGGTCCTCGCCAGCCTCTGACCCCGGCGTGACCGGGTGGGGGCCGCGCGCGGACAGCCAGTCACGCAGCTCGTCGAGCGTGGGCCGGTTGCGGGGCTCGGGGTCGAGGGCGTCCGCCACGACGCGCCGCATCGACGGGTCGAGGCCGGACAGGTCGTGCTCGCCGCGGCGGACGCGGTCCATGATCGCCACCGACGGGCCGCGGCCGAAGGGCGCTCGGCCGGTGCCGGCGAAGGCGAGCGTCGCACCCCAGGAATGCACGTCGGAGGCAGTCGTGGCGTCCTCGCCGAAGAGGATCTCCGGAGCGAGGTAGCCCGGCGTGCCGAGCAGCCAGCCGGTGTGGGTGAGCTTCGGGTCGTCTGCCACCCGGGCCAGCCCGAAGTCGATCAGGATCGGGGTACGGCCCTCCATCAAGATGTTGGACGGCTTGATGTCTCGATGCAGGACGCCCACGCCGTGGACGGCCGCGAGCGCCTCGGACAGGCAGGTGGCGAACCACGCCAGGTCGGCGCCCTCGATGGCGCCCTCCTCGTGGATGTGGTCGTGCAGCGAGAGACCGGGGACGTAGCGGGTGGCCACGAAGGGGACGTCGCCCCAGGGATCGGCGTCGAGGATCTCGGCCACCCGGCGCGACTTCACCCGGGTCAGCGACGACACCTCCCGCGCCAACCGCCGGCGCGCTTCGTCGTCACCCACGATGTGGGGCCGCAGCACCTTGAGTGCGACGCGCTCCCCACCGGGCTTGCGAGCGAGGTGCACGACGCCCATCCCGCCCTCACCGAGACGCGTCAGCAGCTCGTAGTCGCCGACGAAGAGGCCCGGCGGCGCCTGCTCTGGGCGGGAGGTGGTCACGCTGGGACATTACCGGTGCCCGCCCCCCGAATCGGGCATCCGCCGACGTCGCGGGGTCAGCCGACCCGGTGCATCCAGCCGAAGGTGTCGTCGGCGCGGCCGAACTGGACGTCGACCAGCGCGCCTCGGATCCGCATCGTGAGCTCGGTGGACGCGGGTGCGGGCAGCTCGCCGCCGTTCCACTTCAGCGACCCGACCGGCGTCACGACCGCGGCCGTGCCGCAGGCGAAGATCTCGGTGATCTCGCCGCTCGTCACGCCGTCGCGCCACTCGTCGATCGAGAACTTGCGCTCCTCGACCCGGTGGCCGAGCTTGCCGGCCAGCTCCATGATCGAGGCCCGGGTGATGCCCTCGAGGATGGTGCCGGTCTCGGGGGTGACGATCCGCCCGTCGTCGAAGACGTAGTACATGTTCATGCCGCCGAGTTCTTCGACGTACTGCCCCACCTGTGCGTCGAGGAACACCACCTGGTCGCATCCGTGGGCGGTGGCCTCCTGCTGGGCGACGAGCGAGCTGGCGTAGTTCCCTCCGGTCTTGGCCGCACCCATGCCGCCGCGGCCGGCGCGCGTGTAGTCCTCGGTGAGCCACAGGGTGACCGGCTTGATGCCGCCCTTGAAGTAGGCGCCCGCGGGGGACGCGATCACCATGAACGTCACGTGCTGCGCAGGTCGGACTCCGAGGAACGCCTCGCTGGCGAACATGAAGGGACGCAGGTAGAGGCTCTTCTCGCCTTCGTCGGTGTTGGTGGGCACCCAACGCTCGTCCACCTTCACCAGCGCCTCGACGGCCGCGATGAAGTCCTCGACGGGAAGCTCGGGCAGGGCC
>NZ_JANPEO010000232.1:0-3516 GCF_031422975.1 Nocardioides sp.
TTCTGCGCGCTGCCCCGCCGGGCCCCCCTCGGTCCCGCCCCCCTCGATCCCGACACCGGACGACGACACCGACGGCGAGGACGTCGCAGCGGACGCCTCGACGCTGGCGGCCCGTCAGGCGGCGCTCGACGCGGCCAAGGCGGCGAGGGCGGTCAAGGCCGCGCAGAAGGCGACGCAGAAGGCGACCCAGGCCGCCGCGAAGGCCGCCGAGTTGTCCACCAAGGCTGCGCAGCAGGCTGCTGACGAGGCGGCCGAGGATGCCGAAGAGGCCGAAGAGGCCGCAGCCAAGGCGACGGAGCAGGCCGACAAGGCGGCTGAGCAGGCCGCCAAGGCGGCAGAGAGGGATGGTCCCGAGGCCGACGGCACTTCCGTCGAAACCCCGCAGCCGACCCCGCAGCCGGCCACGGAGCCGAGCCCCCTGCCGACCGGGACACCGACCGCAGAGCCCCACGCCAGCGACGACTGAGCGACCCTAGGTCAGGACGGGTTGCCCGCCGGCACGTCGCGGAGCTCGGCCGAGACCGAGATCTCCTCGGCGTTCTCGTCCTGGGTGAACACGAGCTCGCCGGTGATCTTGCCGGCGCGGCGCAGGTCGGCTGCGGCGGACTCGACGCCGGCGACGAGGGCCGGCGGTCCGGTGATCTCCACTCGCGAGAGCTCGGCCTTCATCGAGACCTTCGCCGTGGACTTCGCGCCGCGGATCCCCACCAGCGCGGCAGCCACCGCGGACATGGCGGTCGGGTCGGCTGCGGCGGCCGCCCCGAGGTCGGCCGGCGTCGGCCAAGCGGAGTGGTGGATCGAGTCCTCCTGCCACCACGACCACACTTCCTCGGTGACGTAGGGCAGGAAGGGCGCCAGCAGGCGCAACTGGACGTGCAGGGCGATGGCCAGCGCGGCCTTGGCCGACTGGGTGGCCGAGCCGCCGTCCTCGTCGTAGGCGCGCTCCTTGACCAGCTCGAGGTAGTCGTCGCAGAACTCCCAGAAGAACTTCTCGGTGACCTCGAGCGCGGTCGTGTAGTCGTAGGCGTCGAAGGCTTCGGTCGCCAGGCGGGTGACGACCTCCAGGCGGCTGAGCAGCGCGCAGTCGATCGGCTCGCTGACGGCGAAGTGGTCGAGCGACGTGGCACCGACATTGCCCAGCACGAACTTCGAGGCGTTCAGCACCTTCATGGCCAGCCGGCGCCCGACCTTCATCTGCGACTCGTCGAACGGCGAGTCAGCGCCCGGGCGACCGAGCGCGGCACGCCAGCGGACCGCGTCCGCGCCGTACTTGTCGAGGATCTCGGTCGGGACGACCACGTTGCCCTTGGACTTCGACATCTTCTTGCGGTCAGGGTCGACGATGAATCCGGAGATCATCGCGTGCGACCAGGGAGAGGCGTGCTGCTCGAAGTGGGCACGCACGATCCGACTGAACAGCCAGGTGCGGATGATGTCGTGCGCGTGCGTGCACAGGTCGTAGGGGAAGACGCGCGCGAAGAGGTCCTCGTCGCTCAGCCAGCCGCCCGCGATCTGCGGCGTCAGCGACGAGGTCGCCCAGGTGTCCATCACGTCGGGGTCGCCCATGAACCCGCCCGGCTTGCCACGCTGGGATTCCTCGAAGCCTTCGGGCGCCTGCGTCGACGGGTCGATCGGCAGTGCGTCCTCGCGGGGCAGCAGCGGGTGGGCGTAGTCGGGATCGCCGGCGTCGTCGAGGGGATACCAGACGGGGAACGGGATGCCGAAGAACCGCTGACGCGAGATCAACCAGTCGCCGTTCAGGCCGCCGACCCAGTTGTCGTATCGGTGCTTCATGTGGCTCGGGATCCAGGTGACCTCGCCCGCCCGCGCCAGCATATCGGCGCGCACCTCGGCCTCGCGGCCACCGTTGCGGATGTACCACTGCCGGGTGGCCACGATCTCGAGCGGCTTGTCGCCCTTCTCGTAGAAGTTCGCCATCCGCTGGGTGGCCCTGGGATCGCCGTCGAGGTCGCCCGACTCGCGTAACGCCGCCACGACCACCTCGCGCGCGCTGAAGGTCGTCTTGCCCTTGAGCTCCTCGTACGCCGCAGCGGCGGCCTCGCTCGAGAGCCACTCGGGCGTCTCGCGCAGGATCCGGCCATCACGGCCGATCACGGTGCGGACCGGCATGTTGAGCTCGCGCCACCACATCACGTCGGTGAGGTCGCCGAACGTGCAGCACATCGCGATGCCGGAGCCCTTGTCGGGCTCGGCGGCGGGGTGGGCGAGCACCGGGATCTCGACACCGAACACCGGGCTGGTCACGGTGGTGCCGATCAGCGCCTGGTAGCGCTCGTCGTCGGGGTGCGCGATCAGCGCGACGACGCTGGGGATCAGCTCGGGGCGGGTCGTCTCGATGTGCACGGCCTCGCCATCGGCCCGGCGGAAGGCGACCCGGTGGTAGGCACCCGGGTAGTCGCGCGCCTCGAGCTCGGCCTGCGCGACGGCGGTCTGGAACGTGACGTCCCACAGGGTCGGCGCTTCCTGGAGGTAGGCCTCGCCGCGCGCGTAGTTGCGCAGGAACGCCGTCTGGCTGACCAGCTGGGCCTTCGGTCCGATGGTCGTGTAGTTCTCCGACCAGTCGACGCTGAGACCGAGCGTGCGCCACAGCGACTCGAAGACCAGCTCGTCCTCCTCGACGAGCTGCTCGCACAGCTCGATGAAGTTGGGTCGGCTGATCGGGATCTGCACCTTCTTGTCGGGCTGCTCGGGCGGCGTGAACCCGGCGTCGTAGGGCAGGGTCGGATCGCACCTGACACCGAAGTAGTTCTGGACGCGGCGCTCGGTCGGCAGGCCGTTGTCGTCCCAGCCCATCGGGTAGAAGACGCTCTTGCCGTTCATCCGCTGGTAGCGGGCGATCAGGTCGGGGTGGGTGTAGGAGAAGACGTGGCCCACATGAAGGCTGCCGCTCACGGTCGGCGGGGGCGTGTCGATGGAGTAGACGTCGGCACGCACGGCCGAGCGATCGAACTTGTAGGTCTCGTTGGTCTTCCAGCGCTCCGACCAGGTGGCCTCGAGCCCTTCGAGCACGGCCTTGTCGGGTACGACGACGTCGCGGCGTGCGGACGTCGTGGACTCGGGCTCGGGGCTGATGGCAGTCATGCGCGCAGTCTATGAGCGTGGCTCCGAGCGGAGAAAACGAGTTAGCCCGGGGGGCACGCGGTGACTAGCGTGACGCCATGGAGCTTGAGTTCTACGCCGACCCCGCTGCCTTCCTCGACGTCGCGGGGGAGCACCTCACCGAGCACCCGGTCGTGTCGACGGTGGTGGCCTCGGTGGCCCAGCGCGCGGTGGTGGACCTGGCCGAGGGGGTCACCCAGGATCCCAGGAACTGGTACGCGGTTGCCCGCTCGGGCAGCGAGGTGCGCGGGGTGGCCATGCGCACGGCCCCTTTCGCCGCCCGCCCGCTGTTCCTGTTGCCGATGTCGCCCGAGTGCGCGCTGTTGCTGGCGCGCACCCTGTACGAGCGTGGTGAGGGGGTGGGGGCGGTCAACGGGGCGCTGCCCGCCGCGCGGG
>NZ_JANPEO010000233.1:0-2674 GCF_031422975.1 Nocardioides sp.
ACCGAGAGCCCGTAGCAGTAGTGCAGCGGCAGCGTCGTGGCGACGACGTCGTCGGGGCGGATCGAGAGCGACTCGGCGATGGCGGTGGCGTTGGCCAGCAGACCGTCGAGACCCAGGCGCACCAGCTTGGGCGAGCCCGTGGTGCCGCTCGTGGAGAGCAGCAGCGCGAGCTCGGGGTGCAGCTCATGGGCGGACTCGTCGCGGCGGATGTCGCGACCGTCGGCACCCACGACGACATCGGGGTCCCAGGCCTCGATCAGTGCGTCGAGGTGCGAGCCGGCGACGAGGACGACCTGATCGGCCGCAAGGGCGCCGAGGTACTCCACCACCGACTCGATCTCCGGGCGTGGCGCGAGCAGGACCAGCCGGCGCGCCCCGGCATAGGCGTCGGCCACGTCGCGGACGCGGCCGGCGAGGTCGGCGTACGACACCGTCTGCTCGCCCGTCCGCAGTGCAACCCGCTCGCCGAAGGAGGCGAGATGGGTCTCGAGCGGCCTGGCGGCGCGTCCGAGGTGCGGGGTGGCGGTCACCCGAGCACCTTATAAGGCAAGCCTTACCTTTGCCATAACGGGACGGTCACGCCTCGGCCGTGCCCTGGTGGAAGCGCTGCTGCCACCGTCCACCCGCGCGCTGCCACAGCGAGCTCCGCAGGCGGCTGCCGTCGTCGGCGGACGCGCGCCAGACGAGCAGGATCAGGTCGGGCGCGACGCGGGAGACCGTCATGACGTCGAGGGTGACAGGCGAGGACAGCGGACCGATCCGGTCGAGCATCGTCTCGCGCTCCCACAGCACGCCGGACGCCCCGATCTCCTGCCACTGCGGGTGCAGAAGTGCCGCCACGGCCGCCCGGTCGGAGCGCACCTCGTCGGTGAGCAGCGACCGCTCCAGGGCGATCACCTGCTCTTCGTCACTGAGCTCGGCGACGAGGTCGCTGAAGAGGTCGGGCTCCTCGTCCACCTGTCCGACGGTGGCAGCCGGGTGGGCGGTGCTGCTGCCGGCGAAGCCCGGACCGGGATCGGCGACGCCACCGCGCTGGTACGCCGCCGCGGCGGCGTTCGCACGCTGGTCGGCCGCCTCGTTGAGCTCGTGACCGGCGTGACCCTTGACCCACTCGAACTTCACGCGCCGTCCGCGCATCGCCTCGTCGAGCGCCTTCATCAGCTCGATGTTCTTCACCGGCTGACCGCTGCCCGTCTTCCAGCCCTTGCGCTTCCAGCCGGCCATCCACTTGGTGATGGCATTGATGACGTAGGTGCTGTCGCAGAAGACGTGCAGCTCGTCGTCGAGGTGTGCCGTCTGCTGGAGCAGGTCGAGGACGGCCATCAGCTCGCCCATGTTGTTGGTGCCGTGAGGCCAGCCGCCCGAGGCCCAGCACGTGTCGTCGACGTACCACGCCCACCCCGCTGGTCCGGGGTTGCCGAGTGCCGAGCCGTCTGCCGCCGCGATGATCACGGGAGCATCCAACCACCGCCCGACCGCATGGCCGAGTCCTGCGCGAACCCGACCCCGGCATGATGGGCGCATGACCGTCCAGAAGACCGCCGTCGTCACCGGAGCGTCCAGCGGGATCGGCGCCGCGACCGCGCGCGCCCTTGCCACCGAGGGTTTCCGGGTGGTGTGCGCCGCTCGACGTACCGACCGGATCCAGGCTCTCGCCCAGGAGATCGGTGGCGTAGCCGTCCCCCTCGACGTGACCGACGCGGCCTCGGTGGCCGCCCTGGCGGCCGGCCTCGACGTCGTGCACGTCCTGGTCAACAACGCCGGCGGCGCGTTCGGCGCCGACCCGATCGAGTCGGCCGATCCCGAGGACTGGCGAGCGATGTACGACGTCAACGTGCTCGGCCTGATGCGGGTCACCCAGGCGCTGCTGCCGGCCCTGCGCGCCAGCGGCGACGGGCTGATCGTCAACCTCGGCTCCACGGCGGGACGCTGGGCCTACGAGTCGGGTGGCGGCTACACCGCGGCCAAGCACGCGACTCGGGTCGTGACCGAGACGCTGCGCCTCGAGCTGAACGGCGAGCCGATCCGGATCTCGGAGGTCGCGCCCGGGATGGTGCGCACCGAGGAGTTCGGGCTGGTGCGCTTCGGGGGCGACCGGGCGGCGGCGGACGCCGTCTACGCCGGCGTGGCCGAGCCGCTCGTGGCCGAGGACATCGCCGAGGCGGTCCGCTGGATCGCGCAGCTGCCGGCGCACGTCAACATCGACGAGCTCGTGATCAAGCCGCGCGCCCAGGCCGCCGTGCACAAGGTGCACCGGGTCTGACCGGGATCTGGAAGACTGCCGATCGTGCAGACCATCGGACTCATCGGCGGCATGAGCTGGGAATCCAGCCTCGTCTACTACCGCGACCTCAACCTCGGTGTGCAGGCGCGACTCGGCGGGTTGTCCTCGCCGAAGGTCGTGCTCAGCACCGTCGACTTCGCCGAGCTGACCGATCTGGAGGAGCACGAGCGGTGGGACCAGATCGGCGAGCTGCTCGCCGAGGCGGCGCGTGGCGTCGAGCGCGCCGGCGCCGACTTCCTGCTGCTGTGCACCACGACGTTCCACAAGGTTGCCGACCAGGTCGAGGCTGCCGTCGACATCCCCCTGCTGCACCTCGGTGACGTGGTTGCCGAGGCCTGCGTCGAGCAGGGCATGGCATGCGTCGGACTGATCGGGACGACGGTCGCGATG
>NZ_JANPEO010000234.1:0-5011 GCF_031422975.1 Nocardioides sp.
GGAGAACGTCGACGGTGTCGTGACGTTCGAGGAGGCCAACTCGGTGCTGCCGTTCGTCAACAACGTCAGCTACGTCGACGTCACCGGTGCGACGCTCAAGAAGATCCTCGAGCAGCAGTGGCAGCCCGCCTCGGCCAGCCGGCCGTTCCTGGCTCTGGGTATCTCCAAGAACGTGCAGACGATCCTCGACCAGACACGCGCCGCCGGCGATCGCGTCGTGTCGATCTCCGTCGACGGGGTTGCGGTCGACCCGGCCAAGACCTACACGGTCTCGACGTTCAGCTTCCTGGCGCAGGGCGGCGACAACTTCACCGCCTTCCTCGAGGGCAAGTCCACGGACACCGGCGCCATCGACCGCGACCTGTGGATCGACGGCTACTTCAAGGACGGCGTCACCAAGTCGCCGTCCTCGGTCAGGCGCCAGATCTTCGCCACCGGCCTGAAGAGCAGCTACAAGTCAGGCGAGAAGGCGAGCATCGTCTTCGACAAGCTCGACATCAACTCGCTGGGGATCGCGCCCAACACCAAGCTCGACCTGGTGAGGGTCAACCGCGACAAATCCACGCTGACCTTCGGCACCACACCCGTGACCAACGGCCAGGCGCGGGCCGTCTTCACGGTGCGCGGCGGCAAGCAGGTGAACATCGTCGCTCAGGGCTCGAAGACGACCATCAGTCGTGCCGTGACCCAGGGCAAGCCGACCCTCGCCAAGAGGGTCTTCCCGAAGGCGAAGAAGATCAGGTCGAAGAGGACCAGGGCGCGGATCAAGGTCAAGCTCACGTCCGACGTGACTGTGCCGGTCGAGGGCCGCGTGAAGGTCCGCGTCGACGGTCGCACGTACAACGCCAAGGTCGTGGACGGCGTGGCGAAGGTCAAGCTGCGCGCATTCCCCGAGGCTGGCAAGTACCGCGTCGTGGTGCAGTTCAAGGCCAACGACACCTTCCAGGGCGCGCGCCAGAAGTTCACGGTTCGCGTCAGGCGCTGATCCACGGGTGAGGGGCTCGGACGTTCCGGGCCCCCCACCGCCGTGCGCCGCACCACCAGCACCACCTTCACTCGACGTGGTGAGGCTGCGCGTGCGCTGAGGCCGCGTCAGCGAGGTCGCAGGGACAGCGCAGCCTGGACCAGGGTCAGATGGCTGAACGCCTGCGGGAAGTTGCCGGCCATCCGGTCACCGTCGATGTCGTACTCCTCCGACAGCAGCCCCACGTCGTTGGCGAGCGCGCAGAGCCGATCCATCAGCGCGTGGGCGTCACCGAGGCGACCGGCGAGGGCGTAGGCCGAGACCAGCCAGAACGAGCAGGCCAGGAACGGGTGCTCGTCACCCGCGAGGCCGTCGACTCCGGTCTGGGTGCGGTAGCGCCGCAGGAGGCCGTGGTGCATGAGGTCCTCCTCGACGGCCCGGATCGTGCCGAGCATGCGCTGGTCGTCCCCGGGCAGGAACCCCACCAGCGAGATGTTCAGCAGGCTCGCGTCCACCTCGCGCGTGTCGTAGTGCTGCGTGAAGGTGCCGCGCTCCGCGTCGAATCCCTTGTCCAGGACTTCGGCCCGGACCTGCTCTCGCAGCGCCCGCCAGCGCTCCACCGGCCCGGGGAGCCCGTGCTCCTCGACCGCCTTGATGGCGCGGTCGAAGGCGACCCACACCATCACCCGCGAATGCGTGAAGTGCCGCAGGTCTCCGCGGATCTCCCACAGCCCGTTGTCCGGTCGGTCCCAGTGCTCGGCGAGCTCGTCGACGAGCGCGCGCTGGAGAGCCCAGCTCTGGCGCGTCTCGGTGATGCCCGCTCTGCGGGCGTCCTCGAGCGCGGTCATCACCTCGCCGAGCACGTCGGTCTGGCGCTGGTCGACCGCGGCGTTGCCGATACGGACCGGGGTCGAGCGCTCATAGCCGCCGAGATGGGGGAGCACGCGCTCAGGGAGCTGACGCCCGCCGTCGACGGCGTACATGATCTGGAGGTCCTCCGGGTCGCCCGCGACCGCGCGCAGCAGCCAGTCGCGCCAGTCGCGCGCCTCGTCGGTGTAGCCGGCCGCGAGCAGCGATTCGAGGGTGAGCGCGGCGTCGCGCAGCCAGCAGTAGCGGTAGTCCCAGTTGCGTTCGCCGCCGAAGTCCTCGGGCAGGCTCGTCGTCGGCGCCGCCACGATGCCGCCGGTCTCGGCGTGCGTCAGCAATCGGAGGGTGAGCAGGCTGCGGCGTACGAGATCGATGTGGGGGACGTCGCCGGCGCAGAGGCCCGCCCAGCGCTCGTGCTCGACGCGGGTCGCCTCGATCCGGTCCTCGAACGGAAGGGGTTCGGGCAGTGCGCGCCAGGAGCGGACCCAGGTCGTGGCGAACGTCATCGTGTCGCCGGCCGGCAGATCGAACTCGTCGTCGTGTCGTCCGTCGACGGCGTGCGGCAGCCGCGGACCGCGCAACGTCAGCTTGTCCGGCCCGGCCACGGCGACGATGACCGTCTCGCCGGCCACCTCCTGTCGCGACACCCACGGCCGGACACGGCCGTAGTCGAAGCGCACCACCCACTCGTGCCGCACACGCACGGTGCCCTCGGTGCAGCGGATGGTGCGAACGAGGTCTGCGCGGGCGTCGCACACCGGCATCACGTCCCGCAGCACCAGCACCCCCGTCGGCGTGGTGAACGTCGTCTCGAGGATCGCACTGTTCCCGACGTACGTCCGGGTCGTCGTGACTCCGGCGACGTCCGCCGGCGCGAGGAGCCAGCGGCCGTTCTCACGCTTGCCCAGCAGGGCCGCGAAGCAGGCCGGTGAGTCGAAGCGGGGGAGGCAGAGCCAGTCGACCGAGCCGTCCTTGCCGATCAGGGCGGCCGTGCCGCGATCGCCGACGAGCGCGTAGTCCTCGATGGGGAGAGCCATGCGGGCCAACGTAGCTAGGGTCTCCCACATGAGTGCAGACGCCCCGGATCTCGTTGCGTCGCTGACGTCGCGCCGCGTCACCGTGGCCACGGCGGAGTCGCTCACGGGCGGTCAGCTCGCGGCCCTGTTCACCTCGGTGCCGGGAGCGTCCGCGTGCTTCGTCGGGGGAGTCGTCGCCTACGCGACGGCGGTGAAGGTCTCGGTGCTCGGCGTCGCGCCGGCGATCATCGAGGAGTACGGCGCCGTGTCGGGCGAGTGCGCGGCGGCGATGGCCTCCGGTGTGGGGGCGCTGGTGGGCGCGACCTACGCCCTCGCCACCACGGGAGTGGCCGGTCCAGACCGGCAGGAGGGCCATCCGGCCGGCCACGTGTGGATAGCCTGCGCCGGGCCCGGGGGCGTGGAGACGCGGCTGCTGTTGCTCGACGGCGACCGTGCGGCCGTCCAGGAAGCGAGCTGTCGCGCCGCGTTGTCGGTGCTCGATGGCATGCTCCGCAGGGAAGATTCGGGTCTCGGGTAGCGTTGGCCATCACAGGTCCCACTCAACCTCTACGAAGGACAAGCGCATGGTGCTCTTTCGTCGGCTGCTCGGCGATGTGCTTCGCAGCGAGCGGATGCAACGCGGCATGACTCTGCGCGAAGTCTCTGCCGAGGCACGGGTGAGCCTCGGCTACATCTCCGAGATCGAGCGCGGCCAGAAGGAAGCGTCCTCGGAGCTGCTCGCCTCGCTGTGCATGGCGATGGACCTGCCGCTCTCCGACGTGCTGCGTGAGGTCTCCGATGCCGTGGCGATCGAGGAGCGTGCGCTCGGTCTGCACAGCGTCGCCGCGACACCGATCGCGGCGGCTCGCGCCACCGCCGGCGACGTGGTGGCGTCCGCGGCCTGAGTCAACCAGCCGGAAGCGGCTGGCAGGTCGGACACCAGTAGATCGCGCGTTCGCGCCCGGGCTCCCCACGCATCGCCACCTGGATGGGCGTGCCGCACCGACGGCACGGTGACCTGTCGCGACGGTAGACCCACATCCGCTCCCGGGGGCGGAGGTTGCCGGTCGTGGACTGGATCGCCCGTGCGGCGTTCTGCTCGAGCATCAGCTTGGCCCGGTGCACCAGCCGCGGCAGGTCGCCGACCTCTCCCACCGGGAGGCGCGGGTGGACGCCGCTGGTGAAACAGAGCTCGGCGGCGTACATGTTGCCGACGCCGGCGAGGTTGCGCTGGTCGAGCAGCGCGGCGGTCACGTCGCGGTCGGGGGCGGCGCGGAGTCGGCTCAGGGCCTCGTCCTCGTCCCAGTCAGGGCCGAGGAGGTCGGGCCCGAGGTGGCCCACGACCTCGCCTTCCTGAGCGGTCTCGATCAGCTCGACGATGCCCAGGTTGAACCCCACGGCGGTGACGTCGCCGGCTTCGAGCAGCACCCGCACCTGGCTGGCGGGTCGCTGCCACGTCTCGCCCGGTCGGTAGACCCGCCAGGCACCCTCCATCTTCAGGTGGGTGTGCAGGGTGAAGCCGGTGTCGGTGCGGGTGAGGAGGTGCTTGCCGCGCGAGACGGTCTCGGTCACCGTGGCGCCGCTCAGGTCGGCGGTCGCGTGTTGCGGCACCCGGAAGTCGGTCCGGGTCAGCACGCGGCCGGACAGTGAGCGGTCGAGCAGGCGGGCCGCCCGGAAGACGGTGTCGCCCTCAGGCACGCATCCTCAGCCCCTTGGGCGTCGAGACGAACCCGGACGCGTTGAGCGCCTGGCGCAGCGGAGTGTCACCGCCACCGAGCAGGGCCGCGCCGTCGGCCTTCTCGACCGTCAGCTTGCCGAGCGCTCCGCGGCGGGTGGCGTCGGCCAGGGCGGACGCCGCCGTGGTCAGCCGCGCGGTGTCGTCGCTCCACGTCAGGAGCGTGCGGCCGCCGCGTTCGACGTACAGCGTCAGGGCACCGTCGACGAGGACGACCACGGCCCCCGCCTTGCGCCCCGGCCGGTGGCCGTTGTCGCCGGTGTTGGCAGGCCACGGCAGGGCGGCGCCATAGGGGTTGGCGGGGTCGGTCGCTGCGAGCGCGAGGGCGTGCGGCAACGAGTCGTCGGGCTCGGAGAAGGTGCGCAGCCGGTCGATGGCACCGGCGGCGCCGAACTGGGCGGCGCCCAGGCCCTCGATGAAGTAGCCGCG
>NZ_JANPEO010000235.1:0-15218 GCF_031422975.1 Nocardioides sp.
CTGGTGGACCAGATCTGCTTCGACCTGTACGCCGCATCCCGCGCAGTCACGACCGCCTACCGCCCCGTCCTGGCCGAGCTCGGGTTGACGTACCCGCAATACCTGGTGCTGATCGTCTTGTGGGAGCGGCACAGCTGCACGGTGCGCGAGATCGCGGACGCGCTGCGCCTCGACCATGGCACCCTCACCCCGTTGCTGCGTCGGATGGAGGTCAGCGGGCTCGTTGCGCGACACCGCGACCACACCGACGAGCGCTTCGTCGTCGTCTCGCTGTCGACCAGGGGCAATGAGCTGCGTGAGCACGCCAACCGGATCCACTGTGACATGAAGGAAGCCCTGGGCCTGAGCGACCAGGAGTTCACCGATCTGCAGGGGACGCTGCGGACCTTGACTGCCCGCGTCAGCGACTAGCCAGTCCCCTCGGACGGGGCGCCCGTCGGCGGCCCTGGCCGCGACCACCGTCCTGACACAGCGAAGGATCCGAACCCCGTGGGGTTCGGATCCTTCGATCTCCTGCGAGATCACATGGTCGGGGTGACAGGATTTGAACCTGCGGCCTCGTCGTCCCGAACGACGCGCGCTACCAAGCTGCGCCACACCCCGATCCACTGTCGCAATCGGCAAGCGGCTGCGAAGCACGGCGAGCATACCCGAGCGTTTGGGGGCTCTCGAAATCGGGCCGATCAGGCCTTCGGGGTCAGCGTCATCAGGGTCGCCTCGGGGCGGCAGGCGACCCTGAAGCGGACATATGGGTTGGTCCCGATGCCGGCCGAGACGTGCAGCCACGCCGAGCCCGGGTCGCCGGGAGACGAGTCGGCAGGATGCCGGTGCAGGCCCTTCGCGCGAGCCGGCTCGAGGTCGCAGTTGGTGGTCAGGGCGCCGAAGCCCGGCAGGCAGACCTGGCCACCGTGGGTGTGGCCGGCGATGACGGCGTCGTAGCCGTCGGCGGCGTATCGGTCCAGGACGCGGAGGTACGGCGCATGCGTGATCGCGAGTCGCACGTCGGCGTCCGGGGCGGCTGGCCCGGCGACAGCAGCCAGGTCGTCGAAGCCGAGGTGCGGGTCGTCGACGCCTGCCAGGGCGAAGGTCGTCTCGGCGACGGTGATCCGGCCGCGCTCATTGCACAGGTGCAGCCAGCCGCGGTCGGCGAAGCGCTCCTTGAGATCGCGCCACGGCAGCTGCGGCGTGTTCGTGTTGCGCTGGCCGGTGTCCGGGAGCAGATAGCGCAGCGGGTTGCGCCAGCCGGGCGAGTAGTAGTCGTTTGAACCGAAGACCGAGATGCCGGGCACGTCGAGCAGCGGGCCGAGCGAGTCGATCAGGATCGGCACCGACCGCTTGTGCGAGAGGTTGTCGCCCGTGTCGATGACCAGGTCCGGCGCGAGGTCGGCCAGGGACCGCAGCCACTGCTGCTTGGCGGTCTGGTCGGGGGCCATGTGGATGTCGCTGAGGTGGAGCACCCGCAGCGGCGCTCGCCCGGGCGGCAGGATCGGCACGGAGACCTCGCGCAAGGTGTACTGCCGCGCCTCCCAGGCGCCGTACGACGCAAGGGCCAGGCCCGCACCGACGCCCACGCCCAACGTCACACCGAGGGAGCTGCGCAGTAACTCAGGCGAGGGCACGCGGCAAGGCTGCCACAATGGTGACCATGAGTGCTCTGAAGGACCGTCTCCGTGCCGACCTGACTGCTGCGATCAAGTCGCGCGACGAGGTCCGCTCCTCGACGTTGCGGATGGTGCTCACCGCCATCACCAACGCCGAGGTGGCCGGCAAGGTGCAACGCGAGCTCTCCGACGACGACATCATCGGCGTGCTGTCCACGGAGGCGAAGAAGCGCCGGGAGGCCGCGGTGGCGTTCGCGGACGGCGACCGCGCGGAGATGGCGGCCAAGGAAGTGGCCGAGGGTGAGGTCATTGCCGACTACCTTCCCGCTCAGCTCAGCGCGGGCGAGATAGTCGAGCTCGTCACCGCCGCGATCGCCCAGGTGGGCGCGGCCGAGGAGGGCATGCGCGCGATGGGCAAGGTCATGGGGGTCGTCACGCCGCAGGTGAAGGGGCGCGCCGACGGCGGCGCGGTGGCCGCGGAGGTACGCCGCCAGCTGGGCTAGCCCTTGCCCTTGCCCTTGCCGTTGCCCTTGCCGTTGCCCTTGCCGCCGCTCTTCTTGGGCGGCGGGGGAGCAGGGACGTAGCCGGTCGATTGGTAGATCCCGACCGTGTCGCCTGAGCCCAGCAGCGTGCCGGCCGACGGTGACGTGTAGACGACGGCGTCCTTGACGATCGCGGAGTTGGAGTAGCCGGCGAGCGTCGTGGCGAAGCTTGCTGCCTCCAAGGTGGCGCGGGCGTCCTTGACGGACATGCCCGACACGTCAGGCACCGACGTCAGCACCCCAGCGATCTCATCTCCCGCCGGGGCGCGGAAGTCCTCGTAGTCCAGCTTGTCGGAGATGGCGTCCATCGACTCACCCCAGATCGGGCCGGCGACCGTGGAACCGAAGGCCTCGCCGATGTAGGAACCGCCGACGTACTGCCCGTTGAGGCTGACCCAGTGGCCCAGCGAGTTGGCACCGGCCACCATGGCAGCGGTGGCGATCTGCGGCGTGTAGCCGACGAACCACACGGCCATGTTGGAGTTGTTCGTGCCGGTCTTGCCGGCCGAGGGCTTGTCGATGGCGATGTTCTCACCGAAGCCGCCCGGCTCCATCACGCCGCGAAGGATGTCGTTGACGGCGTCAGCGGTGACGCCGGGCATGACCTGCTCGCAGCCGGTGTCGTAGTCCTTCACGGTGCTGCCGTCGGACCCCAGGACCTGGGTGACCGGGAGGGCGTCGCAGTGGATGCCGCGGGCGGCGAACGTGGCGTAGGCCTCCGCCATGGTGAGCGGGTTGGCGTCCGAGACACCGAGGATCCACGACGGCACCTGCTGGGTCACGGGAAGCTTGATACCCATCTTCTCCGCGAGCTCGATCGGTTCGCACATGCCGGTCTTCACTTCCAGCTGGGCGAAGAAGGTGTTCACCGAGTTCTGGGTGCCGGTGTAGAGGTTGAACGTGCCGCTGCCCGTGGAGTTGCTGACGTTCCAACCCTCGCCGTCGCCCGCGTAGGGTCCCTCGCAGGTCTCGAACTCGGCGTCCGGGATGTTCATGCTGTCCGGGGCCGTGATCTGGGTGCTGAGCGGGATGTTCTGGTTGATCGCCGCGGCCAGGACGAACGCCTTGAACGTCGAGCCGGCCTGGAAGCCGTTGGCGTCGCCGTACCTGCGCGGGACGACGTAGTTCAGATAGGTCTGGCCAAGCTTCTTGTCCTTGCCCATCGGCCGCGACTGGGCGAGGGCCTTGACGTAGCCGGTGCCGGGCTGGACCATCGCGAGCCCGCCGATGGCCTGGTCGGTCGGGTTGACGTGGGCGGCGACGGCCGCGTCGGCGCCCGCCTGGTAGTCGAGGTCGAGCGTCGTGTGGATCGTCAGGCCGCCCGACTGCAGCAGCCGCTTGCGGTCCTTGACGGTCTCGCCGAGCGACTTGTCCTTGAGCAGGTAGTTGACGGCGTAGTCGCAGAAGAACGGAGCCTGGGACTGCTGGCACCCGTTGGGCGACGGCTCGACCTTGAGGCCGAGCGGTCGCTCCTTGAGCCGGTCGGCCTGCTCCTGCTCGATGACGTTGAGCTGGGCCATCCGGTCGAGCACGACGTTGCGCCGGTTGATCGACCGCTCGGGCGAGTTGGTCGGGTCATAGCCGGTCGGGTTCTTCACGAGGCCGGCCAGGGTCGCGGACTGGAGGTAGTTGAGGTTCTTGGCGTTCTTGGAGAAGTAGTGCTGGGCGGCCGACTGGATGCCGTAGGCGCCGTCACCGAAGTAGGCGATGTTGAGGTAGCGCTCAAGGATCCAGTCCTTGGAGTAGTTCTTCTCGAAGGCGATCGCGTAACGCAGCTCACGGAGCTTGCGGGCGTAGGTGTCGTCGGTGGCGGCCGCCGCCTCCTTCTTGGTCTCCGCCTGGTTGAGCAGGGTCTGCTTGACCATCTGCTGGGTGATCGACGATCCACCCTGCACCGAGCCGCTCGCCTGGTTGGTGACGAAGGCGCGGATCGTGCCGCGGATGTCGAGCGCGCCGTGCTGGTAGTAGCGGTCGTCCTCGATCGAGACGATCGCCTCGACCATCTTGCGCGAGATCTGGCGCAGGCCGACGTTGATGCGGTTCTGATCGTAGAGCGAGGCGATCAGGTTGCCGTTGGCGTCATAGATCCGGGTCTTCTGCGCCAGTTCCTTGGCCTCGAGCTCGTCGGGCAGGTTGACCATGCCCCGGCTGACGTCCTTGGCGGCGACGCCGATGACACCGGCGAACGGGATCGCGAGGCCGGCCACGAGCACGCCCAGGATTGCCGCCACGACACCCATCACGGCGAGATGGGACAGGACGGACGGCCTGTGATCGGGCTTGGACATGGGCCCCAGAGTACGGGAGCGGACCAGGCCGGCCCATTCGCCGTACCACACGTCGACGGCCGATGGAGGGAGATCGCGGACACGCTTGACCATGTGGTCTAGTCATATCGGACCATAAGGTTTAGCCGGATGGTCCCTTCATCAATCACCGTCTGTTGCCTACGGTCATCGTGGGTCGAGAAATGGTCGCTATGGGGGCGTCCATCGGAGCCCCTCGAGATGGCGGAAATCATGTGGGTTGAAGATTGGGCACCAAGGGCCGCTTGTCGGCAGGACACTCCGGACGCGCTCTTCGTCCGCGGAGCAGAGCAGAACAAGGCGAAGCAGGTCTGCTCGTCGTGCCCCGTTCGCACCGAGTGCCTCGCTGAGGCGCTCGACAACCAGATCGAGTGGGGGGTCTGGGGCGGCATGACCGAGCGTGAGCGCCGTGCCCTCCTCCGCCGCCGTCCGCAGGCTTCGTGGCGCACCGTCCTCGAATCCGCTCGCAACGAGCACGTCAAGAGCGTCGTCACCGTCTGACGTGCCCGTCGACTGGCTGATCCGGCGGCAGTTGCCGCCGGGTCACCGGTCATTTCAGCCCTGCTTCAGCCGTCGGCGAGTAGCTCGCCGACTCGGCGGAGCCCCTCGAGGTCGTGCACGTCGGTGGACAGCGCGGGTACGACGGTGCTCGCGACGCCGGGGTGTTCGGTCGCCCACCGCTCCCGCAGGTGCGCCTCACGCATCACGATGCGGGCCCGGTCGGCGTGCAGCCTCAACAGGCCGGCAGTGGTCGAGTCGGCCTCGATCGCGACGAGTCGGTCGGCCGCAGCCGTCGCCTCCTCCACCGACAACCCGACCGACACGGGCGGGCTGGCGCGGTTGATGACCAGCCCGGCCAGGGGCATCTCGTCCTCGGTCAGCCGCTCCACGAAGTAGGCCGCCTCGCGCAACGCGTCGGGCTCGGGTGCCGCGACGACGACGAACGCCGTGCCATCGGCCTGCAGCAACGAGAACGTCTTCTGGGCCCGCTGCCGGAACCCACCGAAGAGGGTGTCGAACGCAGCCACGAACGTCTGCATGTCGCGCAGCACCTGGGCTCCCAGGATCTTCGTCAACGCGTTGGTGATCAGGCTGACGCCGGCCGTCATCAGCCTCGCCGGCCCGCGGGCCGGGGCCAGCAGCAGGCGGATGAAGCGACCGTCGAGGAAGCTGCTCAGCCGCTCCGGTGCGTCGAGGAAGTCGAGGGCGGACCGCGAGGGTGGGGTGTCCACGACGATCAGGTCGTAGCTGCCGTCCTTGTGGGCCTGGGCGTGGATCTGGCCGAGCTTCTCCATCGCCATGTATTCCTGCGTGCCCGAGAACGAGCTCGACAAGGCGATGTAGAAGGGGTTCTCCAGGATCGACGCGGCCTTCTCGGGGGTCGTCTGGCTGAGCACCACCTCGTCGAAGGTGCGCTTCATGTCCAGCATCATCGCGTCGAGCGATCCGCCGTTGGAGCCCGAGTGCGGCACCGGGCGCGGGGTGTTGTCGAGCGCCTCGATCCCCATCGACTGCGCCAGCCGGCGGGCCGGGTCGATGGTCAGCACGACGACCCGGCGTCCGCGCTCGGCGGCGCGCAGCGCCAGGGCCGCGGACGTCGTCGTCTTGCCGACGCCACCCGAGCCGCAGCAAACGATGATCCCGGTGGCGGGGTCGTCGATGAGGGCGTCGATGTCGAGGCGGGGGGCGCGTTCGGTCGTGGCTGCCAGGGGGCCGACGCGGGGACGGTTTCGCAGCGGCGTACTCATCGGTTGCTCATGCCAGACCCTGGCCCTTCAGCTGGGCTGCCAGCTCGTAGAGACCGCCGAGGTCGACCCCGTCGGCGAGTCGGTTGAGCTCGTACGTCGGCGCTCCGAGGTCCTGCACGACGGCGCGCTGTTCGTCCTCGAGGGCCCGGCGCTCAGCGTGGTCGCGTGCTTCGAGGAGCAGTGCATCGACCAGTTCGTGGCTCACGTCGATCTTGGCCGACAGGAGGTCGGCGGTGATCTGCTCGCGGTCGAGGGTGCCGGTGCGGGCGGCCTTGAGGTCGGCGGTGCCGAGGTCGCGGGGACGGACCAGGTTGACGATCACGGCACCGACCGGGAGCTGCGCAGCGCGCAGGTCCTTGATCCCGTCGGCGGTCTCCTGCACCGGCATCTCCTCCAGCACCGTCACGAGGTGCACCAACGTCTTCGGCGAGCGGAACAGTGTCATCACGGTGTCGGCCTGGTTCTTGATGGGCCCGACCTTCGCCAGCCCGGCCAGCTCGCCGTTGACGTTGAGGAACTGGGTGATGCGCCCGGTCGGCGGGGCATCGAGCACGACGGCGTCGTACGTCTTCGCCGACTTGTTCCGGGCGTTGCGCTGAGCGGCCTCGTAGACCTTGCCGGTGAGCAGGACGTCGCGGACGCCGGGGGCGATGGTCGTGGCGAAGTCGATGATGCCGAAGCGATCGAGCGCCCGGCCGGCGCGGCCGAGCCTGTAGTACATCGCGAGATACTCGAGCAACGCGGACTCGGCGTCGATGTGCAGGGCGTGGACGGAGCCGGGAGACACGTCGCCCACCGGCAGCCCCCTCGCGATGCGACGCTCCTCGTAGGGCAGCGGGTCCACGTCGAACATCCGGGCGATGCCCTGGCGGCCCTCGACCTCGCAGAGCAGGACTTCCTTGCCGGTCGACGCGAGCGAGAGGGCCAGTGCAGCAGCGACCGTCGACTTGCCGGTGCCGCCCTTGCCGGTGACGACGTGCAGCTGCACGCCGGTCCAGTCGCGGGCGCCGCTGGGTCCCGTGCCGGCTGCCGGACGGGGCTGAGCGGTGCTTGCGGGGACGGTCACAGGACGACTCTAGGGCGGGCATGGTGGCCCGTGGGGTGCGTCGCACGTGTGACTAGGATCGCAGCACCCCGAGCTCATCCTCGGGTGCAACGAACTGGAGGAACGGATGGACAAGGTCGTCGAGAGCGCCGCAGCGGCCGTGGCCGACATCCCCGACGGCGCGACGTTGTCGGTGGGGGGTTTCGGGTTGTGTGGCATTCCGTCGGTGTTGATCGAGGCGGTGCTGGAGGCCGGCACCACGGATCTCGAGGCGGTGTCGAACAACTGTGGTGTCGATGACTGGGGCCTGGGTCGGCTGCTGATGGCCAAGCGGCTGCGGCGGATGGTGGCCTCCTACGTCGGGGAGAACAAGGAGTTCGCCCGGCAGTACCTCTCCGGTGAGCTCGAGGTCGAGCTCACACCGCAGGGCACGCTGGCGGAGCGGATGCGTGCGGGTGGGTCGGGCATCCCGGCGTTCTTCACCGCCACCGGTGTCGGCACCCAGGTCGCCGAGGGTGGGCTGCCGTGGAAGTACGACACGGCGGGCGACGTCCAGGTCGCCTCACCGCCGAAGCAGACGCAGGTCTTCACCAGCCAGGACGGGGACCGCGAATACGTCCTGGAGCATGCGATCGTCGCGGACTACGGACTCGTGCGGGCCTGGAAGGGCGACCGGCACGGGAACCTGATCTATCGCGACTCGGCGCGGAACTTCAACCCGTTGGCGGCAATGTGCGGGCGGATGACGATCGCTGAGGTCGAGGAGCTGGTCGAGCCGGGCGAGCTGAACCCCAACGACGTCCACACCCCAGGCGTCTATGTGCAGCGCGTGGTCGCCTTGACCGCGGAGCAGGCGGCCGACAAGCGGATCGAGAAGAGGACCGTTTCATGAGCTGGACGCGTGAGGAGATGGCCGCTCGGGCGGCCTCCGAGCTGAAGGACGGTTCGTACGTCAACCTCGGCATCGGGTTGCCGACGCTGGTGCCCAACTATGTCGACGATGACGTGGAGCTGGTGCTGCAGTCGGAGAACGGGATCCTCGGCGTGGGTGCCTACCCGACTGAGGATGCGGTCGATGCCGACCTGATCAACGCCGGCAAGGAGACAGTGACCGTGCGACGCGGTGCATCGTTCTTCGACTCCGCGACGTCGTTCGGGATGATCCGCGGCGGCAAGATCGATGCCGCGATCCTGGGTGCGATGCAGGTCTCCGCGGTGGGTGACATCGCGAACTGGATGATCCCCGGGAAGATGGTCAAGGGCATGGGTGGTGCGATGGACCTGGTCCACGGCGCCAAGCGGGTGATCGTGTTGATGGAGCACACCGCGAAGGACGGCTCGTTGAAGATCCTCAACGAGTGCGACCTGCCCTACACCGGCAAGCGGGTCGTGCAGCGGATCATCACCGACCTGTGCGTGATCGACGTGATCGATCCGGCCACCGGTGAGGTCGCCGTCTCCGGGACGTCGGGGGAGCGGGCGCTCAAACTCGTCGAGCTCGCACCCGGTGTCACCGAGGACGAGGTCAGGTCGAAGACGGAGCCGACGCTGGTGTGACGTCAGGCGGGTTGGGCGGTCCGACGTGACGTGAGGACGCCCAGCACGCCGAGGCCGACGGCGAAGACGAACACCGCCAGGAACGGGTTGCCGTCCTGGCGCTGGGTCGCGGCGAAGACCACGCCGGAGATCGACAGCGCCAGCGCGGCGCCGAGTGAGTCGGCGATCGACAGTGCGGCGGAGTTGAAGCCGCGGTCGGCGTCCGTGGAGACGTCGAGCATGGCGACACTGGTGCGCGGATAGCCGAAGCCCATACCGGCGCCGGCGAGCACGTACGTTGCGCCGGCCAGGATGGCCGGGCCGTCGAGCCACACGGTCAGAGCGAGCGAGAGCACGCCCGCGAGCACGAGCAGGGAGCCGATCTCCATGGCCCGGACGTGTGAGACCCGCGAGCCGAGTCGCGCCTGCGCCTGGCTGGAGAGCGCCCAGGTCACGCCGACCACACTGAGCGCGATGCCGGCCCGCGCGGGGGTGAGCCCCCACTGCTCCTGCAGGACGTAGACGATGTAGGCCTCGGCGCAGAAGAAGCCTGCGCTCATCAGGCCCCGGGTGGCGATCACCGCCGGCAGACCGGGGCGACCGGTGAGCGAGCCGGGCGGCAGGAGACGCGTGAGGGCGAGTACGACGACGACGAGGGCGCCGAGGGCACCGAGCCCGGCGACACCGCTGGCCGAGCCGAGGAGCTCGAGCGCGAGCACCGCGACCGCGCCGACGGTGGCCCACACGAGGCGGCCGGCGCCGGCCGTCGCGATCCCGGTGTCGGTCCTCCGGCCCCGCAGGTTGGGGGCGATGAGAAGTGCAGCGGCGCCCACGAGGATGACGGCGCCGAGGAACACCCAGCGCCAGCCGAGGGCGTCCGCGACGAGCGCGGCGAGCGCCGGCCCGAACAACGCCGGCAGCACCCACGCCGCGGCGAAGCTGGCGAAGATCCCCGGCTGCAGGCTGCGCGGGAAGACGATCCCCACGAGGACGTAGAGCCCGACCGTCAGCGCGCCGCCGCCGAGCCCCTGGACGAGCCGGCCACCGACGAGGATCTCCATCGTGGGGGCCGTGCCACAGATGAGCAGCCCCAGCGAGAACAGCACCATCGACCAGATCAGCGGGGCGACCGGCCCGCGCCGGTCGCTCCACAGCCCGGCGGCCACCATCCCGATCACACCGCTGGCCAGCGGCGCGGCAAAGCTCAGCGCATAGAGGTCGGCGCCGTCGAGGTCCCGCGCCACGGTCGGCATCACCGTGGTGACCGCCATGGCCTCGAACGCCACGAAGCCGATCAGCGCGCACATGCCGATGGTGATGGCGGCGTACGTCGGGCTCAGCAGGCGCGGGCCGGGGGCGGTCTGGGACATCAGGGTCACGATCCCAGACCGTAGGAGTTCAGGTGGACGTGAGGTCAAGCAGGAATAGTGGGCGGGCATCGTCGTTGGGCCAGGTGTGACTCCTGCGCTCTCCGTCCTCGACCTCGTGCCCGTGCGCACCGACCAGACGACCGCCGACGCGGTGGCTGCCTCGCGTTCGCTGGCCAAGGTGGCCGACGAGCTCGGCTACACCCGTTACTGGGTGGCCGAGCACCACAACATGCCGGCCGTGGCGGCCACGAACCCGCCGGTGCTGATCGCGACGCTTGCTGCCGCTACTGAGCGCATCCGGGTCGGGTCGGGCGGCGTGATGCTGCCCAACCACGAGCCGCTCGTGATCGCCGAGCAGTTCGCGCTGCTCGAGGCGGCCTTCCCGGGGCGCATCGACCTCGGCATCGGCCGCGCGCCCGGCACCGACATGCTTACCCGCTACGTGCTGCGTGGCGGGGCGACGGCGGCGGCAGACGAGGCGGTGGCGAAGTTCCCGCAGTACGTCGAGGACGTGGCCACCCTCATGCACCCGGACGGCGTCGAGATGGCCGTCGGTGGCCGCCGCGAGCCGCTGCGCGCGACGCCCAGGGCCGCGAGCGTGCCGACGATCTGGCTGCTCGGGTCCTCCGACTACTCAGCCCGGCTCGCGGCCGCTCGCGGCCTGCCCTACGTCTTCGCGCACCACTTCGCCGGTCAGGGCACGGCCGAGGCGCTCGACCTCTACCGCTCGACCTTCCAGCCGTCGGAGGCGAATCCGGAGCCGCGCACCTTCCTCACCGTCAACGCCGCGGTTGCCGAGACGGCGGAGGAGGCGCGGCGACTCGCGCTGCCGCAGGCTCAGGCGATGGTGGCGCTGCGCACCGGTGGACGGCTGGCAGCACAGCTGCTCGTCGAGGACGCCGAGGAGGTCGAGCTCCCGCCCCAGCATCAACACCTGGCCGAGACGATGCTGCAGCGCTGGGTGGTCGACGAGCCGGGAGCAGCACGCGAGCGGATCGAGAAGCTGGCCGCGGAGTACGGCGTCGACGAGGTGATGGTGCACCCGGTCGCCGGCGCGCATGTCGCCACTCCGTCCGGGTCCTCCCCGGCACGGGAGGCGACGCTCCGGCTCCTGACGGCCTGATCCGAGTGCCGAGTGCCGGGACGGAGCCGGTCAGTGGCGCTCTTCGAGACCGATCGCCTCGCGGAGCTTGTCGACCGATGCGCTCAGCGTCTCGGACTCGTGGGCCTGGTGCTCCATCAGGTCGGCGAGGGCCTCGGCCAGGACGTTGAGCTTCTCCTGCGACGCCTCTTCGCTGCGACGCGCGGCGTTCTCGAGCAGCACGAGCAGGAGCAGGGACAAGATCGCCGAGCCCGTGTGCAGCGCCAGCTCCCACTTCGTGGTGGACGCCCACAGCGGCTTGCTGACGGCCCACAGGGCGACGGCGACCAGGATGACCGCGAAGAACGGCGCCCGGCTGACTCGCTTGTTGGCCGCATCGACGAATCGCTCGAAGGGGTTGGGCCGGTTCTCCTGGCCGCGGTCGGCGGCGGCGGCGTTGCGCTCCATGTCCGGAGGTTAGCCCGGTGAGCACGCCGAGTAGGGTGCGGATCATGACGAAGTGGGACTACCAGGTGGCGCCGATTCCGCTCCACAACGAAGCATTGATGCTGAACAACTTCGGCCAGGACGGCTGGGAGCTGGTCGCCATCCACACCAACGCCCAGGGCGGCCTCGTGGCCTTCCTCAAGCGGCCCAAGGGCGACGCCTGATGGGCGCCGAGGCCAGGCTCGCCGAGCTCGGGATCACGGTCCCGGAGGTCGTGCCCCCGCTGGCGGCGTACGTCCCCGCCCTCCGCACCGGCAATCTCGTCTACACCGCGGGCCAGCTGCCCGCGCGTGATGGCGAGATGATCGCGGTCGGCAAGCTCGGCGGCTCGGTCACCGAGGAGCAGGGCTACGAGTGTGCGCGTCAGTGCGCGCTCAACGCGCTCGCGGCGATCAGGGCCGAGATCGGCTCGCTCGACACCATCACGCGGGTCGTGAAGGCAGTCGTGTTCGTGGCGTCCACTCCCGACTTCACCGGCCAGCCCAAGGTCGCCAACGGCGCCTCGGAGTTCCTTGCCGACGTGTTCGGCGACCTCGGCCGTCACGCGCGGTCGGCTGTCGGCGTGTCGGTCCTGCCCCTCGACGTACCCGTCGAGGTCGAGCTCATCGTCGAGGTCGCGGGCTGACGTGCCCGGCCTGAGCCGCTTGCCGTTGCCACAGGCCCTCATCGACCAGGCGCGTGCCTACGCGACCGGGGAGGACACCCCGGCTGAGCCGCGCAATGCGGCGACGGTCGTGCTGCTGCGTGACGGCACGTCCGGTCCAGAGCTCTACCTTCTCCGGCGCCAGACGACGATGGCGTTCGCCGCCGGGATGTGCGTCTTCCCCGGTGGCGGGGTCGACCCGCGCGACTTCTCCGAGGACGTCGCGTGGGCCGGGCCGTCGGTCGCGTCGTGGGCGACGACCATGGACTGCGAGCCGGAGCTGGCGCGGGCGCTCGTGTGCGCCGCGGTGCGGGAGACGTTCGAGGAGTCGGGCGTCCTGCTGGCCGGGCCGTCCGCCGACACGGTCGTCGACGACACCACCGGCGACGACTGGGAGGCCGACCGGATCGCCCTCGAGACACGTGAGCTGTCGATGACCGACTTCCTCGTACGCCGCGGGCTGGTCCTACGCACCGACCTGCTCGGCGCCTGGTCGGGCTGGCTCACGCCGGTCTTCGAGCCGAAGCGCTACCGCACGTGGTTCTTCGTCGCCTCGCTCCCGGGCTCCCAGGTGACTCGGGACGTCTCCTCGGAGTCGTCGTCGGTGACGTGGTTGCCGGCGATATCGGCCGTCGAGGCGGTGGAGTCGGGGGAGATGCTGATGCTGCCGCCGACGTACCTCACCTGCCTGGAGATCGGGCAGCACGAGTCGGCCTCGTCGGCGCTGTCCGCGTCCTCGTCGAGGACTGTCGACATGTTCACCCCCGAGGTGATCTCCTCGGGCGAGGACTTCGTGCTCTCGACTCCGCCGGCCTACGAGGCGTTGCTGGAGTCACGATGAGCTGGGCGGGCGGGGCCTTCGGGTCGTCGGCCACCTGCGTCCTGGCGCCGAACGCCGACATCATGACCCTCGACGGCACCAACACGTGGGTGCTGTCGTCGGGCTCGCAGTCGCTGGTGATCGACCCGGGGCCGTCCATCGAGTCCCACCTCGATGCCGTCTCCGCCGTCGGTCAGGAAGTGGTGGGCGTGCTGCTGACCCACCACCACCACGACCACAGCGAAGCCGCCCGCGAGTTCGGCGAGCGCCACGGGTGTGGGGTGCGGGCGCTGGACCCCGCCTACCGCCTGGGTTCTGAGGGGCTCGGTCCTGGCGACGTGGTCACGGTCGGCGACCTCGAGGTGCACGTCGTCGCGACGCCGGGCCACACCGCCGACTCGCTCTGCTTCGTCGTGCCGTCGGAGTCGGCCGTGCTGACCGGAGACACCGTCCTCGGCCGCGGCACCACCGTGGTGGCGCACCCCGACGGCGAGCTCGGCGCCTACCTCGCGTCGCTGGACCGGCTGCATGCGCTCTGCTCCTCGCAGGGGATCACGTCGATCTGGCCGGGCCACGGGCCGGTGATCGACGACGCGCTGGGGGTGCTCGACTACTACATCGCGCATCGGCGTACCCGCCTCGACCAGGTCCGGGACGCCGTCGTGGCGCTCTCCTCGCAGCCGCACCCCGAGGGCCTCGCCTCCGAGGAGCTGGCACGCAAGGTCGTCGAGATGGTCTACGACGATGTCGACCCGATCCTCTGGGGCGCCGCCGAACTCTCGGTGCGCGCGCAGCTGGCCTATCTCGCCTCGCAGCACTGACCCGTTGTGGTCGACGCTGACCCGGCCTAGCGTGCAGGCATGACCCAGCCCATCGTCACCCTGTCCCGCGCGCTCGACCAGGCCGGCGACGTCCTCGCCGCCGTACACGCCGATGACCTGGACAAGCCAACTCCGTGTGCGGACTGGACGGTCCGCGACCTGGCCAACCACGTGGCGGCCGGGCCGGCGCGCTTCCTGCAGATGACACGCGGCGAGGAGGTCGACTGGTCGGCTGCCCCGCAGGTCCGCGACGGTGCCTGGGCCGCCACGTTCCGTGCGGGCGGCGACGATCTCATCCACCACTGGCACGGCCAGACCGAGGAGAACGCCGGCGCTGCCGGCTGGCAGACCGCGGAGATGGCTGTCCACACGTGGGACCTGGCCCGCTCTCTCGGCCGCGACGTCGCGTTGGACGACGAGGTCGCGCAAGCCGCGTTGACCTTCCTGCAGCAGGCGCTGACCGACGAGAACCGCAGCCCCGTCTTCGCCCCGGCAGTGCCCGTCGCCGATGACGCACCGGCCTACGACCGGCTCGCGGGGTTCGCCGGGCGAGTGCCGTAGACGAGCCACCGACTGCGTAGACACGCGGACATTGGTGGCGCCGCGCTGTCTCGCTGAGCGTGACAGCTGTTCCCGATCGCGACCTTGGTCCGCGTGTCTACGTGTGGGGCGGCAGCGGAGGAAGCTCTGTTTCAGGCGAGCAGCCGGAGAGCGGCCTCGACGTCGGCGTCGGAGTTGTAGAGGTGGAAGGACAATCGGAGCCGGCCGCCGCGGACGGCCGCCGTGATGCCGGCCTCCGCCAGCCGGGTCGTGATGTCGTCGGGTGCCTCGACGGAGACGATCGCGGAGTCGCTCGCCGCGAGACCGAGGCCGTCACGCAAGGCGTTGGCGAGGCCGACGTCGTGGGCGTGGATGCGGTCGATGCCCACGTCGAGGAGCAGCTCGAGGGCGGGCGCATGGCCGACCCAGCAGCCCCAGGCGGGGGAGACGTCGTAGCGGCGGGCATCCTCGGCGAGGCGCAGCGGTGGGCCGTAGATCGAGTCCCACCGGGACTCGCCGGCATACCACCCGGCCGCCAGCTCGGGCAGCGCCGGTGCCGTCGGGCTGATCGCGAGGAAGCAGGTCCCGCGCGGGCCGAGCAGCCACTTGTAGCCGCCACCGACGACGTAGTCGGCCTCGAGCGTGCCCAGTGGCAGCC
>NZ_JANPEO010000236.1:0-2111 GCF_031422975.1 Nocardioides sp.
CGCTCGACCTGCCCTTCCCCGACCCGCCGGAGACCTACTCCACCTCCGAGCACCTCTTCCACGACCAGGGCATCCCGACCGGCACCAGGGGCCGCATCGTCGACGCCGCTCCGGTGGAGCGCAAGCCGCGCGAGGACCGGGCCGGCGATCGAGGTCGTCGCGACGACAACTCCTCCGAGCGTCCCCCTCGCAGCCGCAACAACGACCGCAACCGCAGCCGCACGCGCAATGGGGCCTCGGTGGCCGGCGACAAGCCCGCCGCCCCGGTCACCGCCACGGACGGGGACAAGCCGGCCGCCAGCCGTACCAACCGCAGCCGTCGCCGGACCCGTTCCGGCGGTGGTGCCGCCACCGGTGCCGCGACCAGCGAGGCCTGAGAACCGCATCCCGGACGACGACGAGGCCCGCCCGAGCTCAGCTCGGGCGGGCCTCGTCGTACGAGCAGGTGCCTCTAGTTCTTGGACGGGATCCAGGCCTTGGCGGTCAGCGCAGGGTGGTCGCTGATGCCGTTGTAGACCTTCTCGAAGCCCGAGAACTCGGCGCCGGAGCCGAGCATCCAGTCCGGGCCACCGAAGCGCGGGACCGGGCAGGGGTTCTTCTCCGAGCCACCGTTCATGGAGACCAGCGGCGTCGCGGCGGCGACCTTCTGGCAGAACTCGGCCCGCTCGTTGACGTCGCCGATGACGAACACCGGGCGGTCGCGACCGGCCTGGAGCTTCTTGATCAGCTTGATCTCGCTCGCCGTCGACACGTCGCGCTCGTGCTCCTGACCACCGGGGGCGTTGTGGATCGCGACGACCCAGAAGCCGCGCCCCGTCTCGCGATCACGCAGGCGGACGTAGGGAATCGGTCGGGCCCAGCCCAGGAAGGGGCGCATGATGAAGCCCGTCTCCATCTGCTTGACCGTCTTGGAGTTCCAGGCGATCTGGATGGCCGAGCCGCGCGTGCCCAGCCCGCGGCGCGGGAAGAAGTTGTACTTCGGCATCACGGTCTGGATCTGGCGCAGCTGGTCCTTGGCGACCTCCTGGAACGCCGCGGCGTCGGCGCCCTGGTCCTGCACCCAGCGGGCGGCGCGGGTGGCGCGATCGATGCCGCCACGGGCGATCGAACTGCTCAAGATGTTGAACGTCGTCAGGCGCAACCCGTAGCCGTTGCGCGGCTTGGTCGGCATCTCCGGGGCCGTGGGAGCCGCGGTGGTCGCGTCCGCACTGGTCTCGGTGCTGGTCTGGCTGCTTGCGTCACTGCGGGCGGGCGCCGCCTCGGCGACGGGGGTCGCGAGGACCGGCGTCAGAGCGAGGCTGACGGTGAGCGCGCAGGTGGCAGCGAAGGCCTTGGGGGTGTGTGCCATCCGGACACCATGGCAAGCCCCCGGCGAGTTGCCAAATCCGCGCGGATGGTACACGTGACTCAGACCACCACGACCGGGGTGCCCTCGGGGGCGAAGTTCCACAACGCGATGGCGTCGGCGGTGGCCTGTCGGATGCAGCCGTGTGACTGCGGGGTGCCGAGCTGGGCGCGACTCTGGAGCGCGGTGTCGAGCTTGGTCGGGATGGTGTGGAAGCCGATGGCTGCGTGCTCTCCCCGGGCGAAGCGGACGAAGTACTCCATCACCCCCGAGTCGTCCACGCCGACCGCCCAGCGCGACTTCGAGTAGACGGCGTAGCGCCCCGGGTCGAGGTTGTCCACCACGCTGCCCGAGACGAGATACGTACGCCGCACGGTGCCGTTCCCCCGGACCAGCCAGACCCGTTGGTCCGCCTCACTGAACACGATCCGCCGCCCCGCGCCGGAGTCGGCCGGCAGGGCAGCCGGGTCGGACTGTTCCGCCGGCTCGGCCGGCGCGCTCGGACCCTGCATCCGAGGCTCGACCGCGCTGGTCGCGCTCGGTGACGAGGTCGGGCTGTGCGCCGCGGCCAGCCGGGCACCCTGGGCATCCTCGGCCGCGGACGGCGCGGTCGGGATCACGCCCACCCCCCCGAGCACGGAGAAGGCGGTGATGACGAGAGCCGCGAGGGCCAGCACGATCCGGCCGTAGCGCGGGCGAACGGACCGGTGGCGACTCATGGCGGATCAGGCCTTTGCGGCCTTGCCGGCCCTGCCGGCCCCGCCGG
>NZ_JANPEO010000237.1:0-10185 GCF_031422975.1 Nocardioides sp.
ATGAACGACTCGTACTAGGGGATCTTGAGGCGGCGGACGCCCTCCCAGTAGAAGAACTGCCTGATGACGACGCTCATCTGCATCTGCAGCGCCGAGTCGTCGTCGTTCCTGGAGTCCGGGTCGCCGAAGTTGTAGCCGAACAGCGACTGGTCCCAGTCGATCTCGCCGCTGGTCGCCTTGGCGTAGGGATCCATCAGCAGCTTGGTGGGATTGCAGCGCAGGCCCTCGGCGGGGTCCCAGGGGCCGTGCACGCGATAGCCGTAGCGCTGGCCGGGCTGCACGGTCGGCAGGTAGCAGTGCCATACGTAGGCGTCGACCTCGCTGACCTCGACGCGGCTCTCGGTGCCGTCCTCGTCGAAGAGGCACAGCTCGACGCGGTCGGCGACCTCGCTGAAGAGAGCGAAGTTGGTGCCGCTCCCGTCGAAGGTGGCACCGAGCGGGTACGGGGTTCCTGGCCAGATCTGCACGGTTCTCCTCGATGGTTGGATCGTTCCAAGGCTAGCAAGTGCCGCCCAGCCCTGCCGCACCTGCCGCCTAGCGGCCGTTCTGGCTGAAGTGCTGGTAGTCCACCGACTCGTGCCAGGCGCCGCCCCACTCCCACCCGATGAGCGCGAACGCCTCGATCACCGGACCGGCCGCGACGATCATGCCGGGCCGGACCACATCGCGGCGCAGGTAGGAGCTGGCCAGCTCGGGCAGCACGACGTCGTCCTTGAGGTAGGGGTTCTGGAAGGTGTTGAGGTCGATGGCGAGGCCGTAGGCGTGCTGGGAGAAGTACGACGCCCCGGTGGTGGGCCGGCAGACGAAGGACCCGGTCCCGTTGCCGTCGCCGGTCGGCGCGGCGTCGGGGTCGTAGGACCGGACGATCCCAACCTGCTCCTGCGGGAACCGCTCGCGATACAACGTGCGGAAGACGCCGACGATGTCGTCGGCGACCGTGCGATGGACGAGGAGCTCGCCGGTGTGTCGCTGGGCGTCGAAGCCCCAGAACGTGAGCCGGATCCAGGCGAGGTCGGTCGCGGCCACCGGGCAGCCCTCCCGCCAGCTCGAACGCTCGATCACCGTTCCCGGGGCGGGCGAGACGACCCTCGCCGCGAACCCGTGGCCCGGGAGCCTCGGCACCGTGTCGGGCCGGGTCCAGCGGCGGTTGCGCAACACCTTCGGGGTCGGCCGCACCTCGCCGTACCCGCTCTGTGCCCGGGGCAGCTCGCGGGTGCCGAGCCAGGCAGGCGGACGGGCGCCCAAGCCGGTGGCCGGCGCGAGGAGCGTGCCGTCCATGGGTGTTCTGGGTGACGCGTCGGGCCGTCGGGCCTCCCCCACCGCCGCCGAGGCGGCCGTCGAGCCATCCTCGACGCGCGGTGACGACGTCGCCCCGCAGCCAGCCAGCGCTCCGGCGACGAGCGCGGCCAGCAGCACCACGGCGGTTCGGGGCGTACGCCTGATCACACCTGCACGCTATCGCGCGACACCGTGGGTGACCCGCCAGTAACATTGGTGGCATGAGCCGAGAGATCTACGACGAGGACCACGAGGCGTTCCGCGCCTCCGTCAAGGAGTTCCTGGACCGCGAGGTCATCCCGCATCTGGACGAATACGCCACCGGACACGGGCTCGCGCGCGAGTTCTGGCTGGCCGCCGGCAAGCAGGGCTTCCTCGGCCTGGAGATCCCCGAGCAGTACGGCGGCTCCGAGGCCGGCGACTACCGCTTCAACGCAGTGCTCACCGAGGAGCTCGCCAAGGTCAACATGACCCTGCCGAGCTGCGTGGGCATCCACGCCGACATCGTCGCTCCCTACCTCGTGCACCTGACCAACGACGAGCAGAAGGAGCGCTGGCTGCCCAGGTTCTGCACCGGCGAGCTGCTCACCGCGATCGGGATGACCGAGCCCGGCGGGGGTTCCGACCTCGCCAACCTGAAGACCACGGCCGTCCGCGACGGCGACGACTGGATCATCAACGGCTCCAAGACCTTCATCACCAACGGTGGCAGCGCCGACCTCGTCGTGGTGGCCGCGCGCACCAGCCCGGAGAGGAAGGCCACGGGCATCTCGCACTTCGGCGTCGACCCGACGCGGCCCGGATTCTCGGTGGGCAGGGTGCTGGACAAGGTCGGCCAGGACGACTCCGACACCGCCGAGCTCTCCTTCGAGGACGTCCGGGTCAGCAACGCCGACCTGATCGGCCCGCTCGACACCGGCTTCATCTCGATGATGCAGTTCCTCCCGCAGGAACGGCTCGGCTCGGCGATCACCGACCTCGCCCACGCCAAGCAGATCCTCGAGGAGACGATCCAGTACGCCAAGGATCGCAACGCCTTCGGCCAGCCGATCGGCAACTTCCAGCACAACGCCTTCCTGCTGGCCGAGCTCGTCACCCAGGTCGAGGTGACGCAGGCGTACGTCGACCAGTGCGTCCTCAAGCACACACGCAGCGAGCTCACCGCGGTCGACGCGGCGAAGGCGAAGTGGTGGACGTCGCAGGTCCAAAATGAGGTCCTCGACCACTGCGTCCAGCTGCACGGCGGCTATGGCTACATGAACGAATACCGTGTCGCCCGCGCCTGGCGTGACGCCCGGGTCACGAAGATCTGGGCCGGGTCCAACGAGATCATGAAGATGCTGATCGGGCGTGACCTGGGCTTTCAGTAGGGGGTGCCAGTGAGCCGCATGTTCGTGGCGGTCATCCCGCCTGGTGACGTCGTCGAGGACCTCGACGACTTCCTCTCCGTACGCCGCAGCGCCGGCGAGTTCAGGTGGACCCGCGCCGACACGTGGCACGTCACCCTCGCCTTCACCGCGCACGTGCCCGAGCGGTCCTTCGACTCGTTGTGCGAACGGCTCGCGGTCGCGGCCGGGCGGCGTGCGGCGTTCCCGACGCGGATCGTCGGTGGCGGCGCCTTCCCGCACCCCGACGGCGCCCGCGTCCTGTTCGCCGGACTCGAGGGATCCTTCGATTTTCTCTCGCGGGCAGCTCGCAACGCGGTCGTCGCATCGGGCGCGGAAGTCGACGGTCAGCGGTTCCATCCGCACCTGACGCTCGCGCGGCTCGGGCGACCGACGAACGTGACGAGGTGGGTGCGGCTGCTCGAGTCCTACGCGGGTCCGCCGTGGGAGGTCACCGAGCTCGCGCTGGTCGAGTCGCACCTCGGGGAGGGTCCACGGCATGAGGTCTGCGCCACGTTCCCGCTCGGGGACGGGTGAGCGCGACACTCAGCCCAGCCTCACCTTCGTTGCGCAGCGGCAGGACGCGGGGAAGGCTGGCGCCATGAGCATGGAGATCGGCACCGACGCGGACCCGCAGCACTGGCACGAGCAGACCGACGCGGCCGGCGGACACCGTCTCAACGCTCTGCGGGCCGCCGTCCTCGGTGCCAACGACGGCATCGTGTCCACGGCCGGCCTCGTGATGGGCGTCGCCGGCGCGACGAGCGATCGCACGGCCATCCTGATCGCCGGCGTCGCAGGCCTCGTCGCGGGTGCCATGAGCATGGCCACGGGTGAGTACGTCTCGGTCAGCACCCAGCGCGACTCCGAGAAGTCGATCCTTCGACTCGAGGCCGAGGAGCTCGAGGCGATGCCCGAGACCGAGCAGCGCGAGCTGGCGAAGATGTACGAGGAGAAGGGTCTCGACCCCGAGCTCGCCACCCGGGTCGCCGCGCAACTGACCGCGCACGACGCCCTCGGCGCGCACGCCGACATCGAGTTCGGCATCGACCCGAATGAGCTCACCAACCCGTGGCACGCGGCCTGGGCGTCGATGATCGCCTTCACCCTCGGGGCTCTGCTGCCACTGATGTGTGTCGTCCTCGCGCCCGCGGGCGCGCGCATCATGGTCACGGTGCTGGCAGTGGTGCTCGCCCTGGCGCTCACCGGCTTCGTCAGCGCCAGGCTCAGCCTCAGCCCGCGCCTGCGTGCGATCCTCCGCAACGTGATCGGTGGCCTGCTGTCGATGGGCGTGACCTACCTGATCGGCTCGCTGGTCGGCATGGGGATCGCCTGAACCCCGCCCCCCATGTAACACGCTGTCCGATGCTCTTCCACGTCGTTGCAGCGGCGTGGGAGTGCACTTAACAGCGTGTTACATCGACCGGCGTACGGCGTCAGCCCAGAGCGCGCACGATGTCCTCGACGCGGTCCTTGGCGTCGCCGAACAGCATCCGCGAGTTGTCCTTGAAGAACAGCGGGTTCTGCACGCCGGCGTAGCCCGTCGCCATGGAGCGCTTGAAGACGACGACGTCCTTGGCGTGCCACACCTCGAGTACGGGCATGCCCGCGATCGGTGAGCCCGGCTCCTCGAGCGCGGCCGGGTTGACGGTGTCGTTGGCGCCGATCACGAGCACGACGTCGGTGTGGGCGAAGTCCTCGTTGATCTCGTCCATCTCGAGCACGATGTCGTAGGGCACCTTCGCCTCGGCGAGCAGCACATTCATGTGGCCGGGTAGCCGGCCCGCGACGGGGTGGATGCCGAAGCGGACCTCGATGCCCTTCTCGCGGAGCTTCCTGGTCAGCTCGGCGACGGGATACTGCGCCTGCGCCACCGCCATCCCGTAGCCCGGCGTGATGACGACGGACTTCGCGTCCGCGAGCAGCTCGGCGACCTCGTCGGCCTGAACCTCGCGGTGCTCACCGTAGTCACGAGCCTCCCCGCTGACGGCGCCGTCGGAGCCGAAGCCGCCGGCGATGACGCTGACGAACGAGCGGTTCATCGCCTTGCACATGATGTAGCTCAGGATCGCACCGGAGGACCCGACGAGGGAGCCGACGATGATCAGCAGGTCGTTGCTCAGCATGAAGCCGGCCGCTGCGGCGGCCCAGCCGGAGTAGGAGTTGAGCATCGAGACCACGACCGGCATGTCGCCGCCACCGATGGCGGCGACGAGGTGGAAGCCGAGCAGCAGCGCGAGCGCGGTCCTCGCGATCAGCGGCACCAGGCCGAGGTCGCCCTCGACCGGCACGAACCACGCCAGCAGCAGCGCCGAGCCGATCAGGATCGCGAGGTTGAGCAGGTGCCGACCGGGCAGCGCCAGCGGCGTCGACTTCATCTTGGCGCTGAGCTTGAGGTAGGCCACGATCGAGCCGGTGAAGGTCACGGCGCCGATGAAGACCCCGAGGAACACCTCGACGTCGTGGATCGTGCCGAGCGAGCCCGCGAGGCGGTCGGCCTCGAGGTAGGAGTTGAAGCCCACCAGCACCGCCGCGATGCCGACGAAGCTGTGCAGGATCGCGACCAGCTCGGGCATGCCGGTCATCTCGACAGTTCGCGCACGCCAGGCGCCGATGGCCGCGCCGATCGCCATCGCCACCACGATCAGCACCAGCGTCACGCCGAGCGGGCGCTGGTCGCCGTACTGACTGTTGCGCGCGGCCAGGACGAGGGTCGCGCCGAGTGCGAGCCCCATGCCGGCCATGCCGAACGTGTTGCCCCGGCGCGCGGTCTCGTGCTTGGAGAGCCCGCCCAGGGCGAGGATGAAGAGGATCGCGGCGAGGATGTAGGCGGCCTGGATCAGGCCGGGCAACAGCGAAGAGGTCAGGAAGTCCATCGGCTCAGTCCTTCCGGAACATCTGGAGCATGCGAGCGGTCACCAGGAAGCCACCGAAGATGTTGATGCTCGCGACGAGCACGGCGACCAGCGCGAGCACTGTCACTGCAAGGTTGTCGCTCCCCACCTGCAGGATGCCGCCGACCAGGATGATCCCGGAGATGGCGTTGGTCTCGGCCATCAGCGGCGTGTGCAGGGCGTGCGCGACGTTGGAGATGACGTAGTAGCCCACGAAGATCGCCAGCGCGAAGACGGTGAAGTGGCTCAGGAAGCTCGGTGGTGAGTACGCCGCAGCGAGCGCGAACAGGACGGCCCCGAGCGCTGCCCCGACGAGCTTGCGCCGCGGGTCCATCGGCTGCTTGGGCTCGCGCACGTGCCGTTCGACCGGAGCGACGGCGGCCGGGGCCGCACTCACCTGCACCGGCGGCGGCGGCCACAGCGACTCGCCGTCCTGGGTGACGGTGATGCCGCGCTGGACGACGTCCTCGTGGTCGAGGACGAGCTCGCCGTCCTTGCCGGGCGTGAGCAGCTTGAAGAGGTTGACGATGTTGGTGCCGTAGAGCTGGCTGGTCTGGGCGGCGAGACGGCTCGCCAGGTCGGTGTAGCCGAGGATGGTGACGAGGTTGTCGGTGACGACCCGCTCGTCCGCCCGTGTCAGAGCGACATTGCCGCCGTTGGCCGCGGCCATGTCGACGAGGACGGAGCCGGCCTTCATGTGCGCGACCGTGTCGGCGGAGATCAGCTGCGGCGCCGGGCGGCCGGGGATCAGCGCGGTGGTGATGACGATGTCGGCGTTGCGGGCCTCCTCGTCGTACATCGCGGCGGTCGCCGCCTCCTGCTCGGCGGTCATCTCCTTGGCGTAACCGTCGGAGGAGACCTCCTGCTCCATCTCGACCGTGACGAACTGACCGCCGAGTGACTCGACCTGCTCGGCCACTTCGGGGCGTACGTCGAAGGCGCGGACGATCGCACCCATCGCGCCGGCAGCCCCGATGGCGGCGAGACCGGCGACACCTGCGCCGACGACGAAGACCCGCGCGGGCGGGACCTTGCCGGCAGCGGTGACCTGGCCGGTGAACTGCCGGCCGAACTCGTGGGCCGCCTCGATGACCGCGCGGTAGCCGGCGACGTTGGCCATGCTCGAGAGGACGTCCATGGCCTGTGCGCGGGAGATGCGCGGGACCGCGTCCATCGCCAGGCCGGTCACCCGCTGCGCCTGCAGCTGCTCGATCAACTTGGGGCTGCGACCCGGTGCCATCAGCGACACGACGGTGGCGCCCTGCCGCAGCCGCCAGATCTCGTCGGCCGTGGGGGCGTTGACCTTGATCACGATGTCGCTGGCCCACACCTCGTCGCCGCTGGTGACCCGGATGCCGGCCTCGGTGAACGCCGCGTCGGTCTGGTCGGCGGCCACGCCCGCGCCGGACTCCACGACGACGTCATAGCCGAGCGACTCGAGCTGAGCGGCCGTGATGGTGGTGGCGGCCACGAGGGTTTCTCCCGTTCGGGACTCGCGAGGGATGCCGATGCGCACAGTTGCCTCCTTGGGGGCGGCTGGACTGTCGGGAAACCTACACGGGCTCGAGAGCGCGGCGACAACGTCTCAGGTGGTCTTCGTCACGACGCGCTGCAGTCGGCGACGGGTCAGCCGAGAGTCCAGACGCGAGCGGCCGGTGGCGTCACGGGTGGCCTCGACGTGCTGCGCGACCTCGTCCGCCGCACCCACGACCTGCGGACCTACGCCCCGCGCTCCCCATCGGCGAGGATGGGCGCGTGAAGGTTGCGCTGATGATCACGTGCGTCAACGACGCGATGTTCCCCGACACGGGGAAGGCGGTCGTGACGCTGCTGCGCCGTCTCGGCGTCGACGTCGAGTTCCCCGCGGCCCAGACCTGCTGTGCGCAGCCGATGGTGAACACCGGCTACCTCGACGAGGCGGTGCCCGTGGTGCGGACGTTCGTCGATGCCTTCGCGGGCTACGACGCGATCGTCACGCCGAGCGGCTCGTGCGCCGGCTCCGCCCGGCACCAGCACGCGATCGTGGCCACACGCTCCGGCGATGCCGCGCTGGCCGCCGCCGTCGCGTCGACCGCACCCAAGGTGCACGAGCTCAGCGAGTTCCTGGTCGATGTGCTTGGCGTGACCGACGTCGGTGCCTACTTCCCGCACCGCGTGACCTACCACCCCACCTGCCACTCGCTGCGGATGCTCGGCGTCGGCGACCGGCCGAGACGGCTCCTCGAGAAGGTGCGTGGTCTGACGTTGGTCGACCTGCCCGACGCCGAGGAGTGCTGCGGCTTCGGTGGCACCTTCGCCCTCAAGAACGCCGACACGTCGGTCGCGATGGGCGCCGACAAGGCTCGGCACGTGCGCGACACCGGCGCGGAGATCCTGGTCGCGGGCGACAACTCCTGCCTGATGCACATCGGCGGCACGCTCTCGCGCCAGCGCAGCGGCGTACGGACGATGCACCTCGCGGAGATCCTGGCGGCCACACCGTGACCGGCACCTTCGTCGGGATGCCGGCCTTCCCCGAGGCGGCGCGCGCCGCGCTCGGCGACACCCAGCTGCGCCACAACCTGGCCCACGCCACCCACACGATCCGCGACAAGCGCGCCCGGGTCGTCGCCGAGGTCGAGGAGTGGGAGGCGCTCCGCGTGGCAGGTGCGGGCGTCAAGGAGGCTGCGTTGCGCGACCTCGCCACCCACCTCGAGTCGCTCGAGGCCCGGCTGACCGAGTCCGGCGCGACGGTGCACTGGGCACGCGACGCGCAGGAGGCCTGCGCGATCGTCGCGGAGGTCGCTCGCGGCCACGGCGCCGACGAGGTCGTCAAGGTGAAGTCGATGGCCACCCAGGAGATCGGCCTCAACGAGGCGCTGGAGGCGCAGGGCATCGCCGCCTGGGAGACCGACCTGGCCGAGCTCATCGTCCAGCTCGGCGAGGACCTCCCCTCCCACATCCTGGTGCCGGCGATCCACCGCAACCGTGCGGAGATCCGCGAGATCTTCCAGCGCCGGATGGGCGACGTGGGGCGGCCCCCGCCCGCCGACCTGACCGACGATCCGGCGGAGCTGGCCGGTGCCGCGCGCGAGCCCCTGCGCGAGAAGTTCCTCCGTGCCCGGGTCGCCGTTTCCGGGGCCAACTTCGCCGTCGCCGAGACCGGCACGCTCGTCGTCGTGGAGTCCGAGGGCAACGGCCGGATGTGCCTGACGCTGCCCGAGGTGCTGATCAGCGTGGTCGGCATCGAGAAGGTCGTGCCGACCTGGGCCGATCTCGATCCCCTGCTGCGCCTGCTCCCCCGGTCCTCGACCGGCGAACGGATGAACCCGTACACGTCCACCTGGACCGGCGTCACGCCCGGCGACGGACCGCAGGAGGTGCACGTCGTCCTGCTCGACAACGGCCGCACCCGTGCGCTGGCCGACGATGTCGGTCGCCAGGCGCTGCGCTGCATCCGCTGCTCGGCCTGCCTCAACGTCTGCCCCGTCTACGAGCGCGTCGGCGGCCATGCCTACGGCTCGGTCTATCCCGGGCCGATCGGCGCGATCCTCAATCCCTTGATGAACGGCGTGTCGGACGAGCAGACCGCGTCGTTGCCCTATGCGTCCTCGCTGTGCGGCGCCTGCTTCGAGGTGTGCCCCGTCCTGATCGACATCCCGTCGGTCCTCGTCGACCAGCGCGCGGCCGTGGTGGACAGCCATCGCGCCGACCTGGTGCCGAAGCCCGAGGCGCTGGCGATGCGCGCCGCGGCCTTCACCTTCTCCGACTCCCGTCGGCTCGCCTGGGCCGAGAGGGCCTCCGGCCTCGCCGGCCGCGTGATCGGCCGGTTCGGGCGTACGGCCCTGCCCGGTGGTCGCCCGGCCGTGGGTCGACTCCCCGGCCCCGGTGCCGCCTGGACCTCCGCACGCGACCTGCCGGCGCCACCGGCAGAGTCGTTTCGCGCCTGGTGGCAGCGGACGGACGGAGGCCGGCGCGATGAGTGACGCCCGCGAGGAGATCCTGGCTCGGGTGCGCGCGGCGCTCGCCGACGTGTCGCCGGCCGTCGAGGTGCCGGCCCCACCCCGTGTGACGCCCGTGGCCGACCTGGTCGGGCTGTTTCGCGAGCGCGTCGAGGACTACCGCGCCACGGTGTCCCGCTGCTCCAGCGAGGACCTGCCGGCCCTCGTCGCCACGACCCTCTCCGGGCTGTCCGTGGTGGTGCCCGGCGGCCTCGGACTCGAGGTGCCCGGCTCGGTCACCGACGACGGCCTGGCCGCCGTCGAGCTCGACGCGATCGATGCGGTCGTCACCGCCGCGCGGGTCGCGATCGCCGAGACCGGCACGATCGTCCTCGACCATGCCGCGGACCAGGGTCGGCGCGCCATCTCCCTGGTGCCCGACCTCCACGTGTGCATCGTGCGGGAGGATCAGATCGTCACCGACGTCCCGGACGCGATCGCGCTGCTCGATCCCACCCGCCCCCTGACCTGGATCAGCGGACCGAGCGCGACCAGCGACATCGAGCTGACCCGGGTGGAGGGCGTCCACGGCCCGCGCACCCTGCACGTCATCGTGGTCGCCTGACCGGGACGCGCACGGATGACACGCGCGAGCGTCTAGTGCGCGACGCCGTAGAGCCGGTCGCCGGCGTCACCGAGGCCGGGCAC
>NZ_JANPEO010000238.1:0-4905 GCF_031422975.1 Nocardioides sp.
GGGTGGCGGAGGCTAGCTCGGTGCCCTACCCGGGGCGACACTCTCGTGCCGCAAGCTCGACTGCCGCCGCCAGATGAGCACGGCCAGGAACCCGGGGAAGAGGAAGATGTAGAGGGGGAAGGCCCAGTCGGCGAAGGTCCAGCGCTGGATGGTGAGCAGTGTGACTGCGCCGCCCAGGGAAACCAACACGAAGAACAACGGGTTCTCGGTGTGCGGATGGGTGATCGTCTTTCGCACCGTCGGGATCGCCGCGACTGCGTCGGCGGCGATGCTGAGAACGATGGCGACTACCGCTGAGTCGGTGATGACCCACATCGCGATCGCAAGCCCGGACAGTCCACCGCAGGCCCAGTCCAGGACCCCGAGCTTCCAGTAGGCCGCCTTGGTCGCATATGAGGCGATGACCACCAGTAGTGGTCCCAGTGCGATGCCGAAGGTCATCAGTGAGCGCAGGCCCACACCCTGGGCAAGCTCGGCTGCGAAGACCACAGCGGGGGCGATCGCCCACAAGAGCCACGACGCCCGGTTGGGGCGGACTTGGCCGGCGAAGATCATGGTGATGTAGTGCGCCGTGCCGCCCAGGTTCAGCAGCAGGGTCAGGTAGACGAACCGCTCGTCGAGCATGCGACCTCCTCGTCACCCTCCAGCCGACGGCAGTTTGTCACGCCGAACGGATGGCCCGCGGGTTCGGTCCGCCCCCTCCGCCTGTACACGCTTGGACCTGAGTCTTCTCGAGACTCAGGTCCAAGCATCGTTGTCGGTGGCCCCTGTTCTCATGGGCCCAGGACACACGAGCGACCATCGGGGAGATGGGATGGAGATCGAGGAGCAGGACGCGGCACCCGTTGATTCGGATGGGATCTCGGGGTTGATCCGGCGCGTACGCCGTCTGGCGAAGCTGTCGCAGCGGGAGTTGGCGCATCACCTGGGTGTCTCGCAGTCGGCAGTTGCCAAGTGGGAGACCGGGCGGACATCGCCGTCGGCGCTCATGTTGGCGCGGGTGCTGCGGGTCGCCGAGCTGGCCCTGGCCGCGGTCCGGGCCGACGGTGAGCGGGTGACGCCGATGAAGGTCGTCGCGGCCAGGGATGCGGCGGGTCGCCGCTATCCGGCGCACACGTTCGTGTGGGCGGAGGGGTGGTGGGTGCCGGAGGGGGCGGAGTCGACGGCATGGTTCAGCCAGATCCTGCTTCGGTCCGAGATGCTGGAGCTGCCGAGGGTTCGCTACAGCCGGTGGTGGCAGCACTACGGTCGTTCGCCGAGTCTGGCCGATGTCGATGACCATCCGACCTGGGATGAGCTGGTGGCCGAGGCCAGAGAGGGCTGGCTGCCGGCTCGCCGCCAGCTCACGTCGATCCCGGAATGGGCGTGGCAGGACTCGAGGAAGTCCCGCAATCGGCGACCCGAGGACTTTCGAGCCTGGGCGCGGGTGGTGAGCACGCCGCGCAGCCGACATCTCGCCCTCGTGCCGACGACCAGACGTGGCTAGCGTCTGTGAGCATGACGACGAACGGCATCGAGGTCGGTACGCCACCCAGCGGAGCAGGTTGCGTGGAGTGCGACGAGGAAGGCGGCTGGTGGGTGCACCTCCGACGCTGCGCGCTGTGCGGACATGTCGGGTGTTGTGACTCGTCGCCGGGCCAGCACGCGACGGCGCACTTCCGCGACACGGGCCATCGCGTGATCCAGTCCTACGAGCCGGGGGAGTCCTGGTTCTGGGACTACGAGCAGGAGAAGGGGGTGCTCGGACCGGAGTTGGCGCCACCGACGGCCCATCCGGACGACCAGCCGACCCCGGGACCAGCAGGACGGGTGCCCGTCGACTGGCGCGACCGCGTCAACCAGTAGCCGCGCACGGCGACCATCATGTATCTTGACATCAAGACAAACGACGATGTGACGCCGGCCCGGGTTTAGGGTCGCCTTGCTTCCCCGGGTTCACCCGGCGACGGCAAGATGGGCCGCACACGGCTCAGCGATCCACGAGACAACTCAGGAGATGTGGCGAATGGCCAGTCAGGACAGCTTCGGCGCCAAGAGCACCCTCGACGTGGACGGCAAGTCCTACGAGATCTTCCGGCTGGACAAGGTGGTGGGCGACGGGCTCGACGTCGACTCGCTGCCGTTCAGCCTCAAGGTGCTCCTGGAGAACCTTCTCCGCACCGAGGACGGCGCGGACATCACCGCCGACGACATCTCGGCGCTCGCGGGCTGGGACGAGACCGCTGAGCCCGACAAGGAGATCCAGTTCACGCCGGCGCGCGTGATCATGCAGGACTTCACCGGCGTCCCCTGCGTCGTCGACCTCGCCACGATGCGCGAGGCCATGGCCGAGCTCGGCGGTGACGCGACCAAGATCAACCCGCTCGCGCCGGCCGAGATGGTCATCGACCACTCGGTCATCGCCGACGTCTTCGGCACCCCCGACGCGTTCGAGCGAAATGTCGAGATCGAGTACGAGCGCAACCGCGAGCGCTACCAGTTCCTGCGCTGGGGCCAGGGCGCCTTCGACGACTTCAAGGTCGTCCCGCCCGGCACCGGCATCGTGCACCAGGTCAACATCGAGCACCTCGCCCGCACCGTGTTCACGCGCGAGGTCGACGGTGAGCTGCAGGCCTACCCCGACACCTGCGTCGGCACCGACTCCCACACCACCATGGTCAACGGCATCGGCGTCGTGGGCTGGGGTGTGGGCGGCATCGAGGCCGAGGCCGCCATGCTCGGCCAGCCGGTCTCCATGCTGATCCCGCGCGTGGTCGGCTTCAAGCTCAACGGCGACCTGCCCGAGGGTGCGACCGCCACCGACCTGGTGCTGACGATCACCGAGATGCTGCGCAAGCACGGCGTCGTCGGCAAGTTCGTCGAGTTCTACGGACCCGGTGTCTCGGCGCTGCCGCTGGCCAACCGCGCCACGATCGGCAACATGAGCCCCGAGTTCGGCTCGACCATCGCGGTCTTCCCGATCGACCAGCAGACCATCGACTACCTGCGCCTGACCGGGCGCCCCGAGGAGCAGCTCGCGCTCGTCGAGGCCTACGCCAAGGAACAGGGGCTGTGGCACGACCCGAGTGCCGAGCCGCGCTACTCCGAGAAGCTCGAGCTCGACGTCTCCACCGTCGTTCCGAGCATCGCCGGCCCGAAGCGTCCGCAGGACCGCGTCGAGGTCTCCCGGGCGCAGGAGAGCTTCCAGACCGCGCTGGCCGACTACACCGACAACAAGGACGCCAAGGCGACCATCAGCCTCGACGGCCAGGAGTTCGAGATCGGCCACGGCGCCGTCACCATCGCGGCGATCACGTCCTGCACCAACACCTCCAACCCGAGCGTGATGATCGGTGCGGCGCTGCTGGCCAAGAAGGCGGTGGAGAAGGGTCTCTCGCGCAAGCCGTGGGTCAAGACCACGCTCGCGCCCGGCTCCAAGGTGGTCAGTGACTACTACGAGAAGTCCGGCCTGACGCCGTACCTCGACAAGCTCGGCTTCAACCTCGTCGGCTACGGCTGCACGACCTGCATCGGCAACTCCGGCCCCCTCATCCCCGAGGTCTCGGCCGCGGTCAACGAGGCAGACCTCGCCGTCACCAGCGTGCTGTCGGGCAACCGCAACTTCGAGGGTCGGATCAACCCCGACGTGAAGATGAACTACCTCGCGTCGCCCCCGTTGGTGGTCGCATACGCGATCGCCGGGACGATGGACGTCGACCTCTACGGAGACCCGCTCGGCCAGGACCAGGACGGCAACGACGTCTTCCTCAAGGACATCTGGCCCAGCCCGACGGAGATCGAGGAGACCATCGCGCGAGCGATCAACTCCGACATGTTCGACGAGTCCTACAAGGACGTCTTCGCCGGCGACGAGCGCTGGCAGTCGCTTCAGACGCCCGAGGGCAACACGTTCGCGTGGGACGAGGACTCCACCTACGTGCGCCGCCCTCCGTACTTCGACGGGATGCCCGACGAGCCGGCCCCGGTCGAGGACATCAGCGGTGCGCGGGTGCTGCTCAAGCTGGGCGACTCGGTCACGACCGACCACATCAGCCCGGCCGGTGCGATCAAGAAGGACAGCCCCGCTGGTCGCTACCTCGCCGAGCACGGCGTCGAGCAGCGTGACTTCAACTCCTACGGCTCGCGCCGAGGCAACCACGAAGTCATGATCCGCGGCACGTTCGCCAACATCCGCCTGCGCAACCAGCTCGCGCCCGGCACCGAGGGCGGCGTCACGCGCGACTTCACCGCCGGTGGCGAAGTGACCAGCGTCTACGAGGCGTCCGAGCACTACGTCGCGGCGGGCATCGCGCTGGTGGTCCTGTCCGGCAAGGAGTACGGCTCCGGCTCGTCGCGCGACTGGGCAGCCAAGGGCACCTCGCTGCTCGGGGTCAAGGCCGTGATCGCCGAGTCCTACGAGCGCATCCACCGCTCCAACCTGATCGGCATGGGCGTCATCCCGCTGCAGTACCCCGCAGGTCAGAACGCCGAGTCGCTCGGTCTCACCGGCGAGGAGGAGTTCTCGATCTCCGGGATCACCGCCCTCAACGACGGCACCACGCCGAAGACCGTCAAGGTCACCGCGGCTGCAGTGGATGGGCAGAGTGTCTCGTTCGACGCGGTCGTGCGCATCGACACCCCGGGCGAGGCCAACTACTACCGCAACGGCGGGATCATGCAGTACGTCCTGCGCAACCTGCTCAAGGCCTGAGCCGATGATCGTTGCGTTCAGCATCAGCCCCCTGTCCGGTGACGAGACCGGCTCGGTGACCGAGGCCGTCGCGGCCGCGGTCCGGGTTGTCCGTGAGTCCGGTCTGCCCAACGAGACGAACGCGATGTTCACCAACATCGAGGGGGAGTGGGACGAGGTGATGGCGGTCGTGAAGCGCGCCGTCGAGGTGGTCGCCGAGGTGTCGCCCCGGGTCG
>NZ_JANPEO010000239.1:0-3932 GCF_031422975.1 Nocardioides sp.
CCGATGCGGCCGGCTAGGACGACCGAGAGCGCCACCAACCCAGCGCCGAGCAGGCGCAGCGCGATGGTGCCGCCGAGGTGGTCGGCCAGGGAGAAGAACTCGAGCAGCAGGGGTGGACGGTCGACCCAGTAGTTGCCGTAGAGCGAGGTGCCGGGAGCCCACTGCGACGCCACCAGCAAGAAGCCACCCTCATCAGAGCCCAGTGGCTGCGCCACGAAGGGCAGGCGCACCGTCACGGCAGCCAACGCAAAGAGCCCCACCCAAGTGCTGGACGACCAGGTGCGCGACGAGTGGGACCACGACGCCGTCGTCGCGGTCACCGACTCCGGCGCGATGGGAAGGTGCAGGGTCGTCGTCACGCCCTCACGGTGATCCCTCACCCCTGCCAGCCACCTGACTGGTCGGTCCCTCCGTTGTCAGAGATGGACCCTGCCCCGGGTGGCGGACCCCCGGGGCACGGCGATCGAGGAGCACGAAACGCGTGCGCTGGCGGAGCGGAGCGGCGGACTACTCAGGCGGCGAGAGCGGACGCGGCCGGCGGTCCATGAAGCAACACCGGACTGGGGGACATGGCAGGGACCTGACTGCTCGAGCGGGCGGCAAACTCAGGCCAGGGGGAGGCGCAACACCAGGCGAGTGGGCGTGCGGGCATGGGCGACTTCGAGGTCGCCACCAACACTACGGGCCATCCGTCGGGCGATGGTCAGCCCCAAGCCGGCGCCGGAGCCACCCGACGAAGTCACGCCCGGCTCGAAGATTCTCTCCGGGTCTCCTTCCACTCCCGGGCCGTCGTCCTCGACGACCACGTCCAGCGCACCCGCGCTGCCTGCGACGGCGGTGATGACGACCTGGTCGCGGGCGAAGCGAAGCGCGTTCGCCACGACCGGCGCCAGCGCCCGCGCAGCGATCGTAGCCGGGGCGGCGACCCGGTGGTCGACGAGATCGACGTGCACCGTGAGCCCGTCGTGGGGCAGCGTGGCAAGCACGTCTCGCACGACGTCGGCGATCGAGCAGGACGCGGCGTCCATGAGTGAGGACTCGGTCCGTGCAACGTCCAGGAGCGTGGTGATCGTGGTGGCCATGCGACGGCTGGCCTCCGAGATCTCCTCGAGCACCTCACGCATCGGGGGCGACAGTTCGTCCTGCATGAGCGCGAGATCCGCGGTTCCCTGCACCACGGTCAACGGTGTGCGCAGCTCATGGGCGAGCTCTGAGGTCAGACGTTGCTCGGAGCGGATGGCCGCGGTGACCTTGTCGAGCAGCGTGTCGAGGGTGGCGGCAAGAGCGGTGATCTCGTTGGTGGGGCTGCCGAGTTCGAAGCGACGCGACAAGTCGTGCTCACTCCAGTCCGTTGCGGTCTGGGCGAGAAGCGCGACAGGCTTAAGTGCCCGGGTGGTGACCGAGGCGGCAATGCCCGCTGCCGCGGCCGTGGCGAGTGCCCCGGTGATGAGGCTGACGATCAGTGCGTACCGCTCGGCTTCCTCGTAGGGCTCCAGTCGTTCGGACACCACGACCACTCCTTGGCTACCGCCGGTGGTGGTGAACGGGATCGCGATGATGCGCTCGGCACTGCCCGCGGTGACGAACTGCGTCGAGGTCGAGGTGCTGAGCTTGTCGAAGGTGGCTTGCAGGTGACGAGCGGCGACGCCCACGACGCGGCGGCCCGCGCCGTCGTAGACGACGATGCCCGGGTCCAGGTCGGCCGAGGGGACCACGAGATCCTGTGCCTTGGAGGCGCTGATGGCTGAGCTTGCCACGGCGTCTGCACGGTCCTCCAGGACGCGGTCGACGTTGCTCCTGGTCAAGTCGGCCAGGATCAGCTGGAGCACAACGGTGAGCAAGAGCATGGCGAAGGCCGTCACACACGCGGTGAGGACGATGATCTGCCGGCGGAACGTTCCCGGTGAGATGCGCCAGGGCAACTTCACTGGAGTCGGAATCCGACGCCGCGCACGGTCTCGATCGTGACCGGCGATCCGATCGATTCGAGCTTGGCTCGGATGCGGCGGATGAAGGAGTCGATGGTGTTCTCGTTCACCACGGCGCCATCGGGCCAGGCGGCAGCGACCACGGTCCTGCGTCGTACGACCTGACCGGGTCGTGACGTGATGGCCGCGAGCATCCGGAACTCGGTGGGTGTCAGCAGCACCTCGCCGGAATCGGAGCGGACGCCATGTCGGGTCGGATCCAGGACGAGGCCCGAAGGCGAGTCCGGGGCCGGTCGCCCGCGTCGTCCCAGCGCTTCCACCCGTGCGATCAGCTCCTTGACGTCGAAGGGTTTGGACAGGTAGTCGTCGCCGCCGGCACTGAAGCCCGACAGCTTGTCGTGCACGGTTCCCAGTGCCGTGAGGAAGACCACCGGTGCCGCCTGACCGGCCGAGCGCAGTGCTTGGGTGACGTCGCGTCCATCTGAGTCCGGGAGCCCGATGTCCATCACGAGGACCTCGACGGCGCTGTCCGGGCCGAAGAGTCGTAGTGCCTCCCCGCCGTCGTGGGCACTGAGGACCTCGTGTCCTGAAACGACCATCGCCTGGGTGACCAGACGACGGATGGCGGGGTCGTCCTCGCAGATGCCGATCAACATGGCACTCATCCTCTCGCAGTCGAGGCGACCGCGGAGGGAGCCCCGCTCCGTGCGTTCTCGCAGACGACTTCGCTCCGAGCCGTCGCCCGCTGCGTCGATCGGGGCGAGACCCGCCAGATCGTCGGGGGTCAACTGCGCAAGGGCCATGACACGAGAGCCTGATGGCTAGCACCTGCACGGCACCTGACCGCCCGACGTGACGTGACGTGCTTCGCAGGCATTCAGGTTGTCGGCATGCTCACGGGTGCACGATCGGTGAAGACTCAAGTCCAGGCCCACTGCATGACCGGAGAACGCCATGTCATCGACAGCCACCACGAGCCGCCCGGTTCCCCCGGCCCTCGCCCCGCGGACCAGTCGCGGCCTCACCGAGCGAGGCCTCCTGGCGGGTGTGGTCTGCGGAGCACTCGCGACCATGGGTCTGTGGTGGTACGACGCGACCGCGATGGCCGGGCTCGGAGACTGGCTCACCGCAGCGGGCCGGCTGACGGGATTGCTCGGCGGCTACACGGTCGCCGTGGTGCTGCTCCTCATGAGCCGTGCGCCGTGGATCGAGCACAGCCTCGGCTCGGACCGGTTGGCCCGCTGGCACGCCATGGGCGGCCGCTACCTGATCAGTCTGCTGACCGCGCACGCGCTGCTGCTCACCTGGGGCTACGCCCTCACCGCACACGCCGGCGTCCTGGCTGAGACCAAGGTGATGCTCTTCGTGGTCCCCGACGTACTCCTGGCGACCATCGGTTTCGGGCTGCTTCTCGTGGTCGGGGCGGTCTCGGCACGCAAGGTGCGCAACCGCGTCAGCTACGAGACCTGGTACCTGCTGCACCTGCTCACCTACCTCGCTGTCGGGCTCAGTTTCCTGCACGTGCTCTCGGCCGGCGCGGACTTCCAGACCGGCTGGGCCAAGGCGGCGTGGATCGCCCTGTACGCCGCGGTCGGGACGACACTGCTGTGGTACCGCTGGCTCCTGCCCGTCAGGGACGCCCTGCGCCACCAGCTGCGGGTCGCCTCGGTGGTGACCGAGGGACCCGATGTGGTCTCCATCACCGTCACCGGCACCGGCCTGGACCGGCTCGGCGCCCAGCCGGGACAGTTCTTCCGGTGGCGCTTCCTCACCCCCCGCGGATGGTGGCAGTCCCACCCCTTCTCCCTCTCGGCCATGCCCACCCCCGACGAGCTGCGGATCACCGTCAAGGACCTCGGCGATCACAGCCGTGACCTGCAGGCGCTGCGCCCAGGGACCAGGGTGATCGCCGAGGGCCCGTACGGCGCCTTCACTCCCGCCCGCCGCCGGGGCCACGGAGTCCTGCTCCTCGCCGGGGGAATCGGCATCACGCCGTTGCGCGCC
>NZ_JANPEO010000240.1:0-13853 GCF_031422975.1 Nocardioides sp.
CCAGTCGACCGAGTCCGACCGTGCCTTGTCGGCCGGCCCGGACGCCGAGGCAGGGACGGACGAGAAGCAGGGCGGGGCGGACCTGCGCGCCCAGGAGAGCGCTCCCAGCGGGCGGGCCGACGTCCCCGCCCTGGACAGCCACGCCGCCCTGGTGCCCCAGATCCGCCCACTGCGGCGGCTCACCGACACCACCGCCGGTTCCTCACCCGACCCGGCGTGTCCGCTCCCGGGTGCGGGCGCCGGCACGAACGTGCCGGTGACCTACGACGGCCTGCCCGGCGCGCTGGTCTTCCGCGCCCCGGTCGGCAGCACCCAGCAGGTCGACGTCTTCCTCTGCGGCAGGCGCGGTGCTCTCCGCTCGTTGCGGCTCCCCGCGCCCTGAGCCCGCCACGACTGGGACCGCCGGTCGCGTGGAACATCCGCGGCCTACGATCGGTTGCACACGGCGTACGAGCCATCCCCGATCCCCAGGAGCCTGAGACCGCATGTCCGAAGTTCGCAATGTCATCATCATCGGCTCGGGACCCTCGGGCTACACGGCTGCGGTGTACGCGGCGCGCGCCGCGTTGAAGCCGCTGGTCTTCGAGGGCTCGGTGACCGCGGGCGGTGCGCTGATGAACACCACCGAGGTGGAGAACTTCCCCGGCTTCCGCGACGGCATCATGGGCCCGGCGCTGATGGACGAGATGCGCGCCCAGGCGGAGCGCTTCGGCGCAGAGCTGGTCTCCGACGACGTCGTCGAGGTCGACCTGACCGGAGACGTCAAGGTCGTGCGCACGGCCGACGGCGAGTTCCGCGCCCGGTCGGTGATCCTCGCGACCGGCTCGGGGTATCGCAAGCTCGGCCTGCCCCGCGAGGAGGAGCTCTCCGGCCGCGGCGTCTCGTGGTGCGCGACGTGCGACGGCTTCTTCTTCCGCGAGCAGGCGATCGCGGTCGTCGGCGGCGGTGACTCCGCGATCGAGGAGGCGACCTTCCTGACGCGCTTCGGCTCGAAGGTCTACCTGATCCACCGACGCGACGAGCTGCGCGCCTCCAAGATCATGCAGGTGCGAGCCTTCGCCGACCCCAAGCTGGAGATGGTGTGGAACTCCGAGGTCGCCGCGATCAACGGAGCGGATCGCCTCGAGTCGATCACCCTGCGCGACACGGTGGACGGTTCGCAGCGACAGCTCGACGTCACCGGGCTGTTCATCGCCATCGGCCACGACCCGCGCTCGGAGCTGCTCACCGGCCAGGTCGACCTCGACGACGACGGCTACGTGCTGGTCAAGCAGCCCTCGACCGCGACCAACCTGACGGGCGTCTTCGCCGCCGGCGACCTCGTGGACCACCACTACCGCCAGGCGATCACCGCCGCCGGCACCGGCTGCGCCGCCGCCCTCGACGCCGAGCGCTACGTCGCGTCGCTCGACCACGCCGCCCTGGTCAACGCCTCCCCGGCGGAGACCGAGGAGATCGTCACCGAGGTGGTGCAGGCCACGAGCTGAGGGGCCTCGGCTCCACCCGCCACCGGCGCCGTGCCCGCAGCCTCAGCCGCGGGAACAGATGGTGGTGGAGTGGTGTTGAGTGATCTACAGACGTCATCCGACTAACGAAAGGGCATCCCCCGTGGGCAACATCTCCGCTGTCACCGACGCCGAGTTCGACGCGCAGGTTCTCAAGTCCGACAAGCCCGTCCTCGTCGACTTCTGGGCCGAATGGTGTGGCCCTTGCCGCCAGGTCGCCCCGATCCTCGACGAGATCAACGCCGAGCACGGCGACAAGATCACGTTCTTGAAGATGAACGTCGACGAGAACCCCGTCACGCCGTCGTCCTACCGCGTCACGGGCATCCCGACGATCAACGTCTACCAGGGCGGCGAGGTCGTGAAGTCCATCGTCGGTGCGAAGCCGAAGGCCGCGCTCCTCAAGGAGCTCGCCGACTTCATCTGAGTCCTAGCCACGTTCGCCCCGGTCCGCACCAGCGGGCCGGGGCTTCGTGCGTCTCAGCCCTGCGTACGGTGCGTCGTCTTCGGTGCCGGTGCGGGCGAGGGTCGTACGGCGCCCCAGAGCCGTTCGAGGGCGAGCTCGACCTCCGACCTCCAGGTGACGACCGAGCGCAGGTCCATCCGCATCCGGGGCGTGGTCACGTGCGCCCGCTGGGTCTTGAAGCCGACGCGTCCGAGGAACTCGGCCGGCATCACGCAGCCGGCCGACCGGCCGCGGGTGTCCCCGAAGGCCTCGACGGCCGTGATCTCGCGCTGGACGAGGTCACGTGCCATCCCCTGCACCAGGAGCCGGCCCACTCCGCCGTGGCGGGCCGCGGGTTCGACGTACACCGTGCTCAACAAGACGGCGTCCGGCGACGGGGGGAAGGTCGGCATCCCGGCAGCGCCGGGGAAGAACGCGACCGGAGCGTAGATCGCGTGCCCCACCACCTCACCGTCGATCAGTGCGACCCGGCCGGCCGAGCCCCATTCGCGCAGCACCCACGACAGCCACGCGTCGCGGGCCTCGATCTCCTCGCCGTCCACGAGGCGGGCTCGGCTGACCGGGTCTTGTGCCCAGAACAGGCAGGAGCGACAGGGCTCGCGCACCTGCGCGAGGTGATCGAGCGTGAGTGGAGCTGTCCGCCGCGACATGGGTCCATGGTAGGCCGCGTGACCGCCTGCGAGGATGGGCTCATGCGCCAGATCCGCCAGAGCAAGAAGCTTCGAGGTGTCCGATACGACGTCCGGGGTCCGATCCTCATCGAGGCGCAGCGCCTCGAGGCGGAGGGGCACCGGATCCTCAAGCTCAACATCGGCAACACCGCGCCCTTCGGCTTCGAGGCGCCCGAGGCGATCCTGGCCGACATGATCCACCACCTGCCGAAGTCCCAGGGCTACAGCGACTCGAGAGGGATCTACTCCGCCCACACGGCGGTGATGAACTACTACCAGTCCCACGGCCTGCGCGAGGTCAGCGTCGAGGACGTCTTCATCGGCAACGGCGTCTCCGAGCTGATCTCGATGGTGCTGCAGGCCTTCCTCGACGACGGCAACGAGATCCTGGTGCCCGCCCCCGACTACCCGCTGTGGACCGGCGCGATCACCCTGTCGGGCGGTACGGCGGTGCACTACCGCTGCGACGAGGAGAACGGCTGGAACCCCGACCTCGCCGACATCGAGGCCAAGATCACCGAGAACACCCACGGTCTGGTGATCATCAACCCGAACAACCCCACCGGCGCCGTCTACAGCGAGGACGTCGTCAAGGGCCTGATCGACATCGCCCGCCGACACGAGCTGGTCGTGTTCGCCGACGAGATCTACGAGAAGATCCTCTTCGAGGACGCCCGGCACCACCATGCCGCGACCTTCGCCGGCAACGACGTCCTGTGCCTGACCTTCAGCGGGCTCTCGAAGGCTTACCGCGTGTGCGGCTACCGCGCCGGCTGGCTGATGGTCTCCGGCCCGAAGGAGATCGCCACCGACTTCCTCGAGGGCGTGATCCTGGTGGCCAACATGCGGATGTGCGCCAACGTGCCCGCGCAGCACGCGATCCAGACCGCGCTCGGCGGCTATCAGTCGATCGAGGAGTTCATCGGACCCGGCGGCCGCTTCTACGAGCAGTCGATGCTCGCCGACCGGCTGCTCAACGACATTCCGGGCGTCTCCAACGTGACACCCAAGGGCGCGCTCTACTGCTTCCCGCGCCTCGACCCCGAGATCTATCCGATCGACGACGACGAGCAGTTCGTGATCGACCTGCTGCGCGCCAAGAAGATCCTGGTCACCCACGGCACCGGCTTCAACTGGTTCGAGCCCGACCACTTCCGCCTTGTCACGCTGCCCGAGGCGTCAGTGCTCGAGGAAGCGATCGGCCGGATCGGCGACTTCTTGGCGACCCGCCGCTAGACAGCACGTCGAGCTGCCAGCGACGACCGATGTCACCTCGCCTCGCCGCAGTGCCGCATGCCCCCTAGGCTCGCGGACATGCGCGACCTCACCTACCCACCCGTCATCGTCACCGCCAAGACCGCCTTCCGACTGCTCGGGCAGCGGTTCCAGATGACCGGGACCGAACACGTGCCCCGCTCCGGCGGCGTCCTGCTGGCCTACAACCACATCGGCTACGTCGACTTCATCTACGGCGGCCTGGCCGCGAACCCGTCGGGTCGCAAGGTGCGCTTCATGGCCAAGCGCGAGCTGTTCGAGAACCCCGCGCTCGGTGCCTTCATGCGCTCGCTGCACCACATCGAGGTGGATCGCGCGGCCGGGGAGACATCCCTGTCGACGGCGCTGGACTACCTCAAGAGCGGCGAGGCGGTCGGGATCTTCCCCGAAGCGACCATCTCGCGGGCCATGGAGCTCAAGGAGTTCAAGTCGGGCGCCGTGCGGATCGCCGCCGAGGCCGGCGTGCCGCTCGTGCCGGTGATCATGTGGGGCACCCAGCGGATGGTGACCAAGGACCACCCGCGCGACTTCTCCCGCGGGAAGACGATCGCGATCACCGTCGGTGAGCCGATGCATCCCACGACGCAGGCCAATGCGGTCGCGCAGACCGCCGAGCTCCACGCGCGCATGAACGCGATGCTCGAGCAGACGATTGCGGCGTACCCCACCCGGGAGCAGCCGCCCGGCTCGTGGTGGGTACCGAGACGTCTGGGCGGCACGGCGCCGACGCTCGAGGAGGCGGCCGCGCTCGACGCCGCCGAGAAGCGCGAGCGGGCGCGCAGGCGCGCGGCCACGCGCGCCGCCAAGAAGTGATCTCTCGATCTGTCGCTAGGTCGCCTTGTCGCTGAATCGCTTTGTCGACATTCGGCTCTCACCGTGTCGGGCACAGCGTTGTTGCCCCGTTGGAGTCCCGGATATCCGGGACTCCTGCACGTGTCAGGTGTCGCAACCCCTGACACGTGCATGACTTGCCTGCGGAGTCACCCTCAGATCGGGCGGTCGCTGCGATTGCGCGGATCCATGATCTCCACGATGCGGCGCAGGTCATCGAGCGACGCGAACTCCACGGTGATCTTGCCCTTCGCCTTGCCCAGGTCGACCTTGACCCGGGTCTCGAAGCGGTCCGAGAGCCGCTCGGCGAGGTCGACCAGGCCGGGCGCTGTCGGCCGGTTGCGCTGGGTCCGTGACGCGGAGGTCTGACCCGGACCCAGGGAGACGATCTCCTCCAAACCGCGGACGCTGATTCCCTCGGCAGTGACCCGAGCGGCGAGGCGGTCCTGGAGGTCGGGGTCCTCGATCGTCAGCAACGCCCGGGCATGGCCTGCCGACAGCACGCCGGCAGCCACGCGACGCTGCACGGGGGGCGACAGCTTCAACAGGCGCAGGGTGTTGCTGATCTGGGGGCGGGACCGGCCGATCCGGTGGGCGAGTTCGTCATGGGTGCAGCCGAAGTCCTCGAGCAGTTGGCCGTAGGCGGCCGCCTCCTCCAGCGGGTTGAGCTGCGACCGGTGCAGGTTCTCCAGCAGGGCGTCGCGGAGCATGTCGTTGTCGTCGGTCTGGCGCACGATGGCCGCAATGGCCTCGAGACCGGCGGCCTGGGCGGCGCGCCAACGCCGCTCGCCCATGATCAGCTCGTAGGACGCCTCGCCGGTCCTCCGGACGACGACCGGCTGGAGGAGCCCCACCTCGGTGATCGAGTGCACCAGCTCGGCCAGGGCCTCCTCCTCGAACTCCTGACGAGGCTGGCGGGCGTTGGGGCGCACCTGGGCGATCGGCAGCTCGGCGAAGTAGGCGCCAGCGACGCTGCCGGTGGGGGCGGGAGCACCGTCGTTCGAGGCGGCGCGGCCGTCCACGGCGCCGCTGTCGCTCGGAGCAGTCCAGGCGGGAGCCGAGTTCGAGCTACCGTCGCTCGACTCGGGCGGCGCGGTCGGAATGAGGGAGCCCAACCCACGACCGAGGCCCCGACGGGGCGGCTTGGGGGTGGTGGTCATCGAGGTGCTCCCTTGGTTGCGATCTCCCGGGCTGCCTCGAGGTAGCTGAGTGCACCGGCCGACGCAGGATCGTAGGTCATCACCGTCTGCCCGTAGGACGGCGCCTCGGAGACGCGCACCGAGCGGGGGATCGCCGTCTTGAGCACCTCGGGGCCGAAGTGCTCGCGAACCTCCGAGGCCACTCCCGCGGCCAGCCGGGTGCGGGCGTCGTACATCGTCAACAAGATCGTGGTCACGATCAGGCTCTGGTTCAGGTGCTTGCGCACCATCTCCACCGTCTCCAGCAGTTGGCCGAGGCCTTCCAGCGCGTAGTACTCCGCCTGGATCGGGATGAACATCTCCCGGCCCGCCACCAGCGCGTTCAAGGTCAGCAGGCCCAGCGACGGTGGGCAGTCGATGAGGACGTAGTCGAACCGCTCCTCCCCCGCGTCGGCCGCGGACCCGATCCAGGGGTGCCCGGCCAGTGCCGTCTTCAGCCGCGTCTCGCGCGCGACCATGCTCACCAGCTCGATCTCCGCGCCCGCCAGATCGATGGTGGCCGGGACGACCCAGAGCCCGGAGATCTCATCGCTCTTCGTCATCACGTCCGCCAGCGGTTGGCCATCCACGAGCATGTCGTACGTCGAGGGAACCCCTCGATGGTGATCGACGCTGAGTGCCGTGGAGGCGTTGCCTTGAGGGTCGAGATCGATGACCAGCACCCGTTGACCCAGTAGCGCCAGGGCGGCAGCCACGTTCACCGTCGTGGTGGTCTTGCCGACGCCACCCTTCTGGTTGGCCACCACGAAGACCCGGGTGCCGTCGGGTCGGGGCGCGGGTCGATCGCGGTGCAGATGCCCGCTGCGAGCGAGTACCGACTGTTCCGCAGCGCGGGCCAACGGGGTGGTGTCGTCATCGAAGGCGCTCCCGCCCTCGGCGACCTCAGCCGCCGTACGCACCTGCCAGCGCGTGGTTTCACGTGAAACCGATTCCTGGGACGTCGTTTCACGTGAAACGTCCACACCCTCAACCTGTGGATGAACGTGAGCTTCCTGTGGATACTCACGCTCAGCGAGCGGCGGCGGCGTGGTGGATAACCGCGTTGGGTGGAACGGGGAAGCGTGTTCAGGACGGTTCGAGTCCTCGGTCACAACCAGGACCTTTCCTTCTTCATTGATCAGAGATCAGCGTCGACGACGGCGTGATTCGCGTGGCGAGCGTGAGGCGGGCAAACCTACCTGCGTCGGGTCCGCCCAAGCCACCCGTAGAGCGTGCGTGCTGTGGACAAGTGCTGCCGTTCCCAGGGTCAGGATCTCCGGCTCGGCGCAGTGCAGCCTGCGGAGCGTCGGTCGAGCCAACTCGATCTCCTCGGCCACCGACGCCCCCTTCATCGCCACGAGCGCTCCGTTCGGAGCAACGAGGGGCATCGACCACCGGAGCAGTCGTTCGAGGGGCGCCACCGCTCTTGACGTCACGACATCGAAACCATGACGCTCCTTCACCTCCTCCGCACGGCCCCGCACCACCGTCACCTGGGTGAGCCCCAACTGTTCGACCGCCTCCTCGAGGAAGGTGGTACGGCGCAGCAACGGCTCCACCAGAGTGATGCGCAGGTCCGGACGGGCGATCGCCAGCACCAGGCCCGGCAAGCCGGCGCCCGACCCGACGTCGCACACCGAGACGTCGAGGGGGATGGCCTCGCCGAGTACGGCGCAGTTGAGCAGGTGCCGATCCCAGAGCCGCGGTGCCTCGCGGGGTCCGATGAGGCCACGGACGACGCCGTCGGTCGCCAGCAGGTCGGCGTACGCCTCAGCCAGCGGCAACCGGTCGGAACCAAACACCCCCCGGGCCGTCTCGGGCACGGAGGGTAGGAGGTTGTCCGTCGAGCTCACGGGAGTTGTTTCACGTGAAACATGCCCGGTCAGGCCGGCAGGATGACGACGAAACGGCGCGGCTCTGCACCCTCGGACTCCGATGTCAGGCCCGCGGCCGAGACGGCGTCGTGGACCACCTTGCGTTCGAAGGAGGTCATCGGCTCCAGAGAGACCGGCAGACCGGCAGACCGGACTTCGGCGATCTTCTCCGTCGCCAGGACCACGAGACGCTCGCGCTGCTCGGCCCGGTAGCCCGAGACGTCGAGCATCAGGCGCGACCGCTCGCCGGTCTCGCGGTAGACCGCGAGTCGCGTGAGCTCCTGCAACGCGTCGAGCACCTCGCCCTTGGCTCCGACGAGTTGCGAGAGGTCGGCGCCGACGATGGACACGGCAGCCCGATCGCCCTCGACGTCCATGTCCAGGTCACCGTCGAGGTCGGCGATGTCGAGCAGTTCCTCGAGGTAGTCGGCGGCGATGTCGCCTTCGTTCTCCAGGCGCTCCACCTTGGTCGGGGTGCCGGTCTCGGGGCTCTCGTCCGCGTCCCCGGCCTTCTCGTTCTCGACCGGCTCGGTGCCGGTCAGTTCTGGGCTGGTCTCGCTGGGTTCGACTGCGCTGGACTCACTCATGTGCAAATCTCCTGCCATCTGCGGTGCGGAATCGCGGCGTGGCCGCGGGGAACTGTGGGGGGCGGCTAGTTGCCCTGTTGCTTCTTCTTGGCCTGGCGCTGGGCCTTGGTCTGCCGCTTGGGCTGCACCCGCGGCGCCGGTCGCTCGTCCTCCGCGCTCTGCGTCGCGGCGGAGTCCTCACTGGCCGGCACCTCCACCGTCAGCCCCTTGCGAGCGGCCTTGGCCTTGACCCGGTCCTCCTTGGCCTTGAAGGCAGGCGTGCCGGGAGCCGGGTTGTTGCGGATCACGTAGAACTGCTGACCCATGGTCCACAGGTTGGAGGTGGTCCAGTAGAAGAGGACACCGATCGGGAAGGCGATGCCACCCACGGCGAAGACGAGCGGCAGGACGTAGAGCAGCATCTTCTGCTGCTGGGCGTACGGACCTGTGAGCGCGTCGGCCGGCATGTTCTTGCTCATCAGCTGTCGCTGGGTCAGGAACGTCGTGGCTGTCATGGAGATGACCAGCACGGCGGCCAGCAGTCGCACGCTGTTGTCCTGGGTGGACATGAAGGTGTCGGAGATCTTCGCGCCGAGGAAGTGAGCGTCTCGGAACTGCTCGTTGAGCGTCACCGTCATGACGCCCTTGGGATTGCCCGGGTTCTTCACCGCCTGGTCGATCAGCCGGAACAGGGCCAGGAAGATAGGCATCTGCAAGATGATCGGCAGGCACGAGGCGAACGGGTTGGTGCCCGTGTCCTTGTAGAGCTTCATCGTCTCCTGGGCGAGACGCTCCCGGTCGTGGCCGTACTTCTTCTGCAGCTCCTTGACCTTGGGCTGGATCAGCTGCATGTTGCGACTGGACTTGATCTGCTTGACGAACAGCGGGATCAGCGCGGCTCGGATCAGCAGGGTCAGGCCGATGATGGACAGCACCCACGCAACGCCCGAGGCGGGGCCGAAGACGTCCCCGAACACGGTGTGGAAGCCCTTGAGCACGAACGAGATGGCGTAGTACAGCGGCGTCATGATGAAACCGCCGATATTGCCGAAGAAGTCGAGCACTCAAGCTCCCTGGGTCGGGGTCGGGCCCGCACTCATGGTGCGGGAAGGAACGGGGTCGTAGCCGCCGGCCGCCCACGGATGGCAGCGGAGGAGGCGACGCAGAGCAAGCCAGGAGCCGCGCAGCGCACCGTGCTGGGTGACCGCTTCGAGCGCGTAGGCAGAACAGGTTGGGTGATAGCGGCACACCTGGCCGTACAACGGACTGATCAGCGCGCGATACGCCTTGAGGAACCCGATCAGCAGAAATCTCACGACGACACCCTGGTCAGACAACGCCGCAGGTCGACATCGAGTTCCGCGTAGGTCGCAGCCGCAGCCGCCGGCAGCGCCCTGACCACGAGCACAGCAGAACCCGGCAGCCCCGCCAGTGCAGGCAGGTGCTCCCGGGTCAGGTGTCGAAGTCGGCGCTTCACGCGGTTGCGGACCACGGCGTTGCCTACGGCCTTGCTCACCACGAATCCCACCCGCGCCGGTTGCCCGGGCGCCAGGACGTCGAGGTGGACCACCAAAGTGCGTGATCCGCAGCGACGACCCGATCGAACCGTGACCCGGAAGGTGTCACTGTCGATGAGTCGGTGCGCCGCGGGCAGCACGAGCGTGATCGCCGCAGGCGCAGCCGTCAGACGGCCAGGCTGTTGCGGCCCTTGCGGCGGCGCGCCGACAGGATCGAGCGGCCGGCGCGGGTGCGCATGCGCAGGCGGAAACCATGCACCTTGTGGCGACGACGGTTGTTCGGCTGGTACGTACGCTTGCTCACGAGCTTCTCTCCGATGCAGTTTCTCTTGGGGTGTCCACTCCACTGGCGGGACTGGTGCGCACGACGAACAGAGTGGTCGTCATGCTTTGGCTCTTCGGCCGGCACCGCCCACCCACGCGCGTGAACCCGATGCGGGTCACGGAGTCGTGGACATGCGGCACCCGTCGACACGGAGTGACCGGCCAACGGTACGCGTGCGGGCGAATCAGGGTCAAACTCAGGACTCTCCCACAGCGGGCCAGCCTGTGGATGACGGCTTGCCGGGGGGTTTCGTGGTTGTTAGGTTGCGCCTCACCGCGGTTGCCCCACCCGGTGGACTCGACGGCATTTAACGGGCCGGACGCGGTTGGTCACCGGACCAGACATCTGCCCCCTGACCTGCACACTTAGGGTTCACGAAACACTGTCCGACAAGCGGGGTGTGACCCAGGTCACCACCCCAGGCCAGTGGTTCACAGTCTGTGGACAACTCTGTGGACGAAACACCGAACAACCAGATGCAGGAGAGGTAGGCCGGTGGACGACCAGGCAAACGATCTCGGAACCGTGTGGCGAGCGATCGTCCATGACCTCCAACCACACCAACGCGCCTGGTTGCGGGCCAGTGAGCCGGTGACCCTGCACGAGAGCACCGCGATCATCGCGGTGCCGAACGACTTCACCCGCGGGCAGCTCGAGGGCCGGCTGCGCGCTCAGCTCGAAGACGCGTTGAGCGAGTCCTTCGGTCGCGAGATCCGGATGGCGGTCAGCGTCAACCCGGCTCTGGAGGACCTGTCACCACACACCCACGTCGATGAAGAGACAAGTCCACCTAGCGATATGTCGACAAATACGCCGGTTGATGACGGCACCCCGCCGGGCCTGATCCCGACGTCCAGCGCACCGCCACCGGAGTCCGCCAGCGCTCCGTCCCCCGAGGCCATCAGCGACCGACGTGCCCACTCCGCGCTCGAGACGCGGCTGAACCCGAAGTACACCTTCGAGACCTTCGTCATCGGCTCCTCCAACCGCTTCCCACACGCGGCCGCGGTCGCCGTCTCCGAGGCACCGGGCAAGGCGTACAACCCGCTGCTCGTCTACGGAGAGTCCGGCCTGGGCAAGACTCACCTGTTGCACGCCATCGGTCACTACGTGCGCAGCCTCTACACCAACGCCAAGGTGCGCTACGTCTCGAGTGAAGAATTCACCAACGAGTTCATCAACGCGGTGCGCGATGACCGGCAGGATCGGTTCAAGCGCCGCTATCGCGACGTCGACGTGCTCCTGATCGACGACATCCAGTTCCTGCAGGGCAAGACCCAGACGCAGGAGGAGTTCTTCCATACCTTCAACACGCTGCACAACGCCAACAAGCAGATCGTCCTCACCTCTGACCAGGCCCCCAAGAAGCTCGAGGCGCTGGAGGAGCGGCTCCGCAACCGGTTCGAGTGGGGCCTGATCACCGACGTCCAGCCACCCGAACTCGAGACCCGCATCGCGATCTTGCGCAAGAAGGCCGCCATGGACCGCCTCACCGCGCCGCCGGACGTGCTGGAGTTCATCGCCTCGAAGATCCAGACCAACATCCGCGAGCTCGAGGGTGCCCTGATCCGCGTCACCGCGTTCGCCAACCTCAACCGCCAAGACGTCGACATGAGCCTGGCCGAGATCGTGTTGCGCGACCTGATCCCTGAGGGTGCCGAGCCGGAGATCACGCCCGGCCTGATCATCGCGCAGACCGCCGCCTACTTCGGCGTCTCGATCGAGGACCTCACCGGCCCGAGCCGCGGGCGGCACCTGGTGATGGCCCGCCAGATCGGGATGTACCTGTGCCGCGAGCTCACCGAGCTGTCCCTGCCCAAGATCGGCGCGCAGTTCGGCAATCGCGACCACACGACGGTGATGTACGCCGACCGCAAGATCCGCCAGCTCCTCGCGGAGCGCCGCGCGGTGTTCAACCAGGTCTCCGAACTCACCAACCGGTTGAAGGTCCAGGCTCGCCAAACCTGAGAACAAGAAATCTGTGGACGACGTGTGGTTCCACCCAGCGTGTCGTCCACAGAGGGTGTGGGTGGTCGGACACAACCCGGACCCAGCGCCCGCCGCGTACACAGACCGACCCGCAGGTGAACACCCTCACGCACACCCCCTGTGCACTTCGATTGCGAGGGCTGACCTGCGCAAACAAGAGTTGTCCACAGTTTCCACAGACGCTATTACTCCTATGTACCTGTAACCGGATCGAATCTCAGAAACAACGGAACCGGCCCTGGCCTGGGGACAACCGTGGGACTTACCTCCCGTTCCAGCTCGTGCGCATGGCAGGATTCACAATCCGCGCGCACCTGTGCCTTGCACCGCGCTCGTTCTGACCCCCTGCCCCGACCCACATGTTTGCCCCTGAGGAGCCCGCAGTGAAGTTCCGCGTCGAACGCGACGTCTTCGCCGATGCCGTTGCCTGGGCGGCTCGCAGCCTCCCGGTGCGTCCCAGCTCGCCCGTGCTCGCCGGCCTCCTCATCGAGGCGAGCGATGCCGGACTGGTGCTCTCCACCTTCGACTACGAGACCTCGGCGCGCGCCGACCTCATGGCCGAGGTGAGCGACGAGGGCAGCGCCCTCGTCAGCGGCCGGCTGCTGGCCGACATCTGTCGCAGCCTGCCGGCCAAGCCGATCGAGATGCAGCTGGAGGGTCCACGCGTCTCGCTGGTCTGCGGCTCCGCTCGCTTCAGCCTCCAGACCATGCCGGTCGAGGACTACCCCAAGCTGCCGCAGATGCCGGCCGCGACCGGCACCGTGTCCAGCAACGACTTCGCGCACGCCGTCGCCCAGGCCGTCACCGCCGCGGGACGCGACGACATGCTGCCCGTCCTGACCGGTGTCCGGATCGAGATCGACGGCTCGACCATGTCGTTGCTCGCCACCGACCGCTTCCGCCTCTCGCACCGCGAGCTCACCTGGAACCCGCAGACCCCCGACGCGTCAGTGGCCGCGCTGGTCCCGGCGAAGGTCCTCGGTGACACCGCCAAGTCGCTGACCTCGGGCGCCGAGGTGACCATCGCGCTCAGCTCCGGCGACGGCGGTGAAGGGCTGATCGGTTTCGAGGGAAGCGCCCTGGGTGGCGTGCGGCGCACCACCACGCGACTCCTCGACGGCGAGTTCCCCAAGGTCCGCTCGCTGTTCCCCAGCGAGCACCTGACGATCGCGAAGGTCAAGAAGGACGAGCTGATCGAGACGGTCAAGCGCGTGGCCCTGGTGGCCGAGCGCAACACCGCTGTCCAGCTGAAGTTCGCCGACAACCAGCTCGTCCTCGACGCCGGCACCGGGGACGAGGCGCAGGCGACCGAGGTCATCGAGGCCGAGATCACCGGGGACGACCTGACCACCGGCTTCAACCCGCAGTTCCTGCTCGACGGGCTGACCGCGCTCGACGGCGAGTACATCGACCTCGCCTTCACCCAGGCCAGCAAGCCCGTCGTCATCTCCAGCACCGACGCCGGCGAGGCCGACTCGTTCCGCTACCTGCTCATGCCGCGCCGCCTGCTCTCCTGAGACGACCTGCCGCCCCGTCTTCTGCACCGACCACGCGAATGGTTGAGTGAGACCATCACCAACGATCCACCGAGAGGCACTCGCATGGACATCGGACTCGTCGGTCTGGGCAAGATGGGCGGCAACATGCGCGAGCGGT
>NZ_JANPEO010000241.1:0-2660 GCF_031422975.1 Nocardioides sp.
GGCGCGAGCCGAGATACATGCCCCAGCCCATCATCGCGGTGTTGACCACGAGGTTGATGACGACGGAGACCCAGATGGGTCCGGCCAGCACGAAGGGCGCGTAGAGCGTGTAGGTCATGGCGCAGACGAAGTTGAGCAGGCCGATGCCGATGATCGGCAGCGGCCGGCGCAGCGTGGCCATGGAGATGGCGCTGAGCGTCGCCGGGCCGGACGCGATGCCCGAGAACGCGCTCAGGCAGGCGATCGTGGCGGCGACGGCGACCGGCGCCCGCCGGCGGAACACCACCAGGACGAAGGCGATCGCCCCCAGGATGATCTCGAACCAGAAGATCGTCCGGTGGTCGGTCCATTCCCGCTCCACCGCCTGCGACCAGACGACGAGGCCGAAGACGAGACAGACCGCCAGCCGCCACGCGTGCGCCGTGAACGTCAGCTCGGGTCTGGTCTCCTCGGCACGAGGGCGCTCAGGGGGACCGTCCATGGGGCAAGGCTAGGCGCAGGAGACCCCCCTACTTAGGTAGGGGCAGGGACCAGCCCTGCGACCGATGCCCGGAGTTCGCGCACCCCTCAGTGTGGTGCACATGATCCGCGTGAGCTCCCTGACCAAGAAGTACGGCGACTTCACCGCCGTGCAGGACGTGACGTTCACCTGCCGCCCTGGTCGCGTCACCGGCTTCCTCGGTCCCAACGGCGCCGGCAAGACGACCACGATGCGGGTGATGGTCGGCCTGACGCCGCCAACGGCGGGCGAGGTCAAGATCGGTGGCCACTACTACCGCGACATCCCCAACCCCGGCCGGTACGTCGGCGTGCTCCTCGATGCCTCGGCCCAGCACGCCGGTCGCACCGGGCGCGAGATCCTCGCGCTCGGCGCCAAGCAGATGGGGCTGCCCACCTCGCGGGTCGACGAGATGCTCGCGCTGGTGAGCCTGTCCGAAACCGAGTCGACGCGCCGGATCCGCAACTACTCCCTCGGCATGCGTCAGCGCCTCGGCATCGCGCACGCGCTGCTCGGGGACCCGTCGGTGCTGATCCTCGACGAGCCCGCCAACGGCCTCGACCCTGCCGGCATCCGGTGGATGCGTGGACTGCTGAAGGACTACGCCGACCGGGGCGGCACGGTGCTGCTCTCCAGCCACCTGCTCAACGAGGTGGAGCTGATCGCCGACGAGATGATCCTGATCGGCAACGGCCAGATCGTGGCGAGCGGCACCAAGCAGGAGCTGCTGGCCGGCCGCGCGGGCGGGGCCACCCACGTCACCGCGCTGGACCTCTCGTCACTCGCGATGGCGCTCGAGGCCTCCGGCTTCGCCGTCTCGGCGGCCGGTGACGGCCTCCGCGTCGAGACCGACCCGGTGCACGTGGGCCAGGTCGCGGCCGACAAGCAGATCGTGCTGACCGACCTCCGACCCGCCGAGGGCGGACTGGAGAACCTGTTCCTCGAGCTCACCGCTGACACCCAACGAGACAGCGTCACCAGCCAAGGAGTCGCGCCATGACCGCCGTCGCTGCAGACCCCACACCCACGATCGACGTCTCCTCGACCCCGCGGGTGCCCTTCCGGCGCCTCGTCTCGGTCGAGCTGCGCAAGATGTATGACACCCGTGCCGGCTTCTGGCTGCTCGCCGTCACCGGCGGACTCCTCGTGCTGGCTCTGGGCATCACGTTGCTCGTCGTGGCGCTCAACGACGACGTCAGCCTGTCGGCCACTGAGTTCTCCCAGATCATGACAATCCCGGTGTCGCTGCTCGTCCCCGTGCTGGCCATCACCAGCATCACCAGCGAGTGGAGCCAGCGCACGGGCCTGGTGACCTTCACCCTCGAGCCGCACCGCATGCGCGTGGTGTGGGCCAAGTTCGTCACCGTCCTGGTCCTGGCCCTGGCCACCATCGTGCTCGCGGTCATCGTCGGCGCCATCGGCACGCTGATCTCCGCTGCGATCACCGGCAACGACCCGGTCTGGAACATCGAGGCCGGGACGTTCATCTGGACGATCGTCAACCAGCTGGCCTACTTCACGATGGCCTTCGCCTTCGGCCTGGTCTTCTTGAGCACGCCGGCCTCGATCGCCATCTACTACATCGTCGCCATGCTGCTGCCGTTCATGGTCTACGGCACGCTCTACGCCATCTTCGACTGGGCCAAGGACGTCATCCCGTGGATCGACCTCGGCTTCGCGATGGCGCCGTACATGGGCCAGAGCCAGGACGCCGTCGAGACGTCCGCCACCACCTTGATGCAGGTGATCGTCACGGTCCTGGTCTGGGTCGTGCTGCCGTTCGCCCTCGGCCTGCGCCGAGTGACGAGGGCCGAGCTCAAGTAGCTCCCACTGTCTGGCCCCCCGCGGGGGAGGGGGCCATCTCCAGCCGGGGCCGGTCTTCCAGTGTGATGACCGGACCCGGCTGGCATTTGTGGACTCACTAGGGTTCGGGACATGACGAATCAGCCTGCCCCCGCTCGTGTCGACGGTCGCTCGGACGACCAGCTCCGCCCGATCACCATCACCCGCAACTGGCTCGACCACGCGGCCGGCTCGGTGCTCATCGAGTTCGGCGGCACCAAGGTGCTGTGCTCGGCGTCAGCCTCGGAGGGGGTGCCGCGTTGGCGCAAGGGCTCGGGCCTGGGCTGGGTGACGGCCGAGTACGCGATGCTGCCCGCCT
>NZ_JANPEO010000242.1:0-4412 GCF_031422975.1 Nocardioides sp.
CCGCCTCCTTCTCGAACACCGCGGGCGTGAACCGTGCGGTGTTGCGCACTCCGAAGGCCTGGAAGATCAGGTCGTAGTGGTCGCGCTCGAGCGCCCCCGTCGGCGGCAGGATCACGTCGGCGTGCCGGGTCGTCTCGTTGACGTAGATGTCGACGGCCGCCATGAAGTCCAGGCCGGCGAGGGCCTCGTCGAGACGGGCGCCGTCGGGCGTGGACAGCACCGGGTTGCCCGACAGCGTGAGCATCGCCTTGATCTGTCCCTTGCCGGGTGTCGTGATCTCCTCGCGGAGCGCGGACACCGGCAGCTCACCGGCTGTCTCGGGCAGGCCGCGGACGCGGGACCGCCAGGCATTGTGGTGGCCACGCCCGATCAGGCCGGTGCCGACGACGTCGATCGCGGGGGAGGTGAACATGGCGCCGCCGATCGAGTCGAGGTTGCCGGTGACGATGTTGAGCAGGTTGACCGCCCACTGGCAGACCGAGCCGAACTCGTGCATCGAGACGCCGACCCGGCCGTAGGCCACGCCGCCCTCCGTGGTCGCGAGCTCCAGGGCGATGCGCTCGATCTCGGCCGCCGGGACTCCGCTCATCTGCTCCGCCCGGGCCGGGGTGAAGTGCGCGACCGCCGACTCGACCTCGGCCAGCCCATCGGCGTACGACGGCGCGGCCGCGAGGCCGTCGGCGAAGAGCACGTTCAGCATCGCGAGCAGCACCCACGCATCGGTGCCGGGCCGGATGAAGTGGTGCTCGGTGGCGACCTTGGCGGTCTCGGTACGCCGTGGGTCGAAGACCACCATGCGGCCGCCGCGCTTCTTGAGATCGCGAAGCCGGGTGGGGAAGTCGGGCACGGTCATCAGCGAGCCGTTGGAGGCCATCGGGTTGGCGCCGAAGACCAGGAAGTAGTTGGTGCGGTCGATGTCGGGGATCGGCAGCAGCAGCTGGTGCCCGAACATCAGGTGTGCGAGCAGCTGGTGGGGGAGCTGGTCGACGGAAGTGGCGCTGAACGTGTTCTTCGAGCGCAGCGCCTTGACCAGGCCGATGCCGTGCGTCATCGAACCGAGGCTGTGCACGTTGGGGTTGCCGAGGTAGATGCCGACGCCGTCGCGGCCGTGCTCGTTGATGGTCGCGGCGAGGCCGCTCGACACGAGCTCGATCGCCTCCGGCCAGCCGATCTCGTGGAACTCGCCCGTCGTCCGGTCGCGACGCACCGGTCGCCGCAACCGGTCCGGGTCCGCGTGGATGTCGGCGATCGCGACGCCCTTAGGGCAGATGTGCCCACGGGACAGCGGGTCGTCCGGGTTTCCCTTCACGCCGGTGACGGCGCCGTCCTCGATGGTGAGCACCAGGCCACAGATGGCCTCGCACAGGTTGCAGACGCCGATCTTTTTCTCCACGGTCACCATCGGATCCTCGCACGATGGCGACGTTGCGACACGTGTGCGGTGGAGACAGTGGTGCGCGATCCACAGTAGGTTGCCCGCGCGCCGCCAGCCCGTCACGTCGTACGTCGTGCCCGCGCAGAGCGGACGGCAGGACCGGATGCGCCAAGAAGTTCGCGGAGAACCACATCAATGGACGCCGCGGGCGCGATGCCGCGCTAACGTCAGCCCCCTCATCTCTCATCAGGAGGCAAAACATGGGTTACGGACTTGGAGTCTTCCTGCTCGCGCTGGGGCTGATCCTCGCCTTTGCGGTGCAAGACATGATCAGCGCCGTGGATCTGACGATGGTCGGCTACATCCTCTGCCTGGCGGGAGTGCTCGTGCTGGTGCTCACCGCCGTCCAGCTGAACGCGCGTCGGCGTACGACCACGACGGCGACCACGACGGACGCGCAGGGTCGCCAGGCGACCACCCAGCGCAGCACCGAAGCGGACCCGCCGCCCCCGGCGATCTGAGCTCTACGCGTCACCAGCACGTCCATCCGGCCCGGGTCCCAGCGTTTTGGGGCCCGGGCTCGGTCGTTGTTAGTCTTGTCAGGTTGCCCACTCCGGTGGGAATCGCCGTATGAACGGCCGCGGATCCAGAGAGCCCCGGACATTCTGTCCCGAGCGCCGCGCAACGAGACCGAGAGGAGCCCCGCATGTCGATCGGAACTGACGCGGAGACCAAGAAGAAGATCATCGCCGAATACGGTCTCACCGAGGGTGACTCCGGTTCTCCTGAGGTGCAGATCGCACTGGCGAGCTTCCGCATCGCCCACCTCACCGAGCACCTCAAGGTGCACAAGAAGGACCACCACAGCCGTCGTGGCCTGCTGCTCCTCGTGGGCAAGCGCCGTCGTCTGCTCAACTACTTGCAGAAGACCGAGATCGAGCGCTACCGCTCGATCATCGAGCGCCTCGGCCTGCGTCGATGAACTCATGAGGAGCGGTTACCCGTCGGGGAACCGCTCCTCAGCATTTCGGCCACCGGGCGATAGGCTCGGGGTCGTTCAACACAACTGAACACCTCCAGATCCAGGAGCGACCCGCCTCGCCCGGCTCGGTCCTCGGTAGTGGCTTTCAGGTGGTCCCACCCAAGTGGCTCCACCCTGCGGGCCTCGATCGAAGACCGGCACTCACATGAGCGGCGTCGCGGATCGCTCCGCGAAGAGAAAGGGAACCCCTTTGAACGAGGGACCCGTCATTTCCGCCGTCGAGACCGTTCTCGACAATGGCAAGTTCGGCAAGCGCACCATCAAGTTCGAGACCGGCCTGCTGGCCCGTCAGGCCGCTGGTGCAGTCACGGCCTACATCGACGACGACACCATGCTGCTCTCGGCGACAACTGCCGGCAAGACGCCGAAGGACCACTTCGACTTCTTCCCGCTCACGATCGACGTCGAGGAGCGGATGTACGCCGTGGGCCAGATCCCCGGTTCCTTCTTCCGCTCCGAGGGTCGCCCGGGCGAGGACGCGATCCTCACCTGCCGCCTGATCGACCGGCCGCTGCGCCCGACCTTCAAGAAGGGTCTGCGCAACGAGGTCCAGGTCGTCATCACCGTGATGGCGCTCGACCCCGACATGCCCTACGACGTGCTGGCGATCAACGCCGCGTCGCTGTCCACCCAGCTCTCCGGCCTGCCGTTCTCCGGTCCCGTCGGTGGCGTCCGCGTCGCCCTCATCGAGGGCCAGTGGGTTGCGTTCCCGACCCACTCGCAGCTCGAGAACGCGGTCTTCGACATGGTCGTCGCCGGTCGGGTCACCGACACCGGCGACGTCGCGATCATGATGGTCGAGGCCGAGGCCACCGAGAAGGTCATCGAGCTCATCGAGGGTGGCCAGAAGGCCCCCACCGAGGAGGTCGTGGCCAGCGGTCTCGACGCCGCAAAGCCCTTCATCAAGCAGCTCATCGAGGCTCAGGCCGAGCTCGCCAAGGACTCGGCCAAGCCGGTCCAGGAGTTCCCGATCTTCCTCGACTACGAGGACGACGTCTACGCCGCCGTCGAGGGCGCCGTGTCTGCTCCCACCGCCGAGGCACTGACCATCGCGGCCAAGCAGGAGCGCGAGGAGAAGCTCGACGCCATCAAGGCTGGCCTCCTCGAGACCGTCGGCCCGAAGTTCGAGGGTCGCGAGAAGGAGATCGGCGCGGCGTTCCGCTCGCTGAACAAGGCCCTGATGCGCCAGCGCGTGCTGCGCGACAAGATCCGTATGGACGGTCGCGGCCTGGCCGACATCCGCCCGCTGCACTCCGAGGTCGGGCTGATCCCGCGCGTCCACGGCTCCGCGCTGTTCGAGCGTGGCGAGACCCAGATCCTGGGCGTCACCACCCTCAACATGCTCAAGCTGGAGCAGCAGCTCGACACGCTCTCCCCGGAGAAGCACCGCCGCTACATGCACAAGTACGTCTTCCCGCCGTTCTCCACCGGCGAGACCGGCCGCGTGGGCTCGCCCAAGCGCCGCGAGGTCGGCCACGGTGCGCTCGCGCGCCGCGCCATCCTGCCCGTGCTGCCGACGCGTGAGGAGTTCCCCTACGCGATCCGTCAGCTCTCCGAGGCCATGGGCTCCAACGGCTCCACCTCGATGGGCTCGGTCTGTGCCTCCACCCTGTCGCTGCTGCAGGCCGGTGTGCCCCTCAAGGCCTCCGTCGCCGGCATCGCGATGGGCCTCATCTCCGACGAGGTCGACGGCAAGACCGAGTACGTCGCGCTGACCGACATCCTCGGCGCCGAGGACGCGTTCGGCGACATGGACTTCAAGGTCGCCGGCACGCGGGAGTTCATCACCGCGCTGCAGCTCGACACCAAGCTCGACGGCATCCCGGCCGAGGTCCTCGCTTCGGCGCTGACCCAGGCCAAGGGCGCGCGCCTGGCGATCCTCGTCGTCATGGCCGAGGCCATCGACGCCCCCGAGGAGATGTCGGTCCTCGGCCCGCGGATCATCACGATCTAGGTGCCCGTCGACATGTTCTGCTTGGTCTTCGGACCGAAGGG
>NZ_JANPEO010000243.1:0-3948 GCF_031422975.1 Nocardioides sp.
CGATCCCCGAGGTGCAGCTGTTGCTCGAGGCACGCGGATGAAGATCGTCGTCACCGGTGCCAGCGGCTTCCTCGGTTGGCACCTCCGCTGCCGGCTGCATGCGACGACCGACCACTCCGTGGTGGCCATCAGCCGCGACACGTGGGGGGAGCTCGCTGCCGCCGTCGCCGAATGTGACGCGGTCATCCACGTGGCGGGCATCAACCGGGCCGATGACGACGCCCTCAGCTCGGGCAACGCCTCGCTGGCCCACGGCGTCGCCGACGCCGTGGTCGCGGCGGACCGCCCGATCCGGGTGGTCTACGCCAACTCCGTCCAGTCGGGCAACGACACGGCGTACGGCGACGGGAAGCAGCGAGCGGCCGACATCCTGCGCGCTGCCACGTCGAGCACCGGCGGGTCCCTCGTGGACGTGCGCCTGCCCAATCTCTTCGGTGAGCACGGACGACCCGCCTACAACTCCTTCGTCGCCACCTTCGTCGCCGCCGCGATCGCCGGCGACAACCCGGCCATCGATGACCGAGACATCTCGCTCCTGCACGTCCAGGGCGCGGCGCGCGCCCTGATCGAGGCGCTCGACAGCGCGGAATCCGTCGTGTCCCCGACCGCCACCGCGACCAGCGTCGGCGCCGTGTGGTCGCACCTGCAGCGGTTCCAGGCGACGTACGTCCCCAGCGGTGACCTGCCCGAGCTGGCCGACGACCTCGAGCTCGACCTCTTCAACACCTACCGGGCCGCGCTCTTCCCGACGCACTACCCGATCGCGTTCACGCCGCGAGCCGACCAGCGTGGGCGACTGGTGGAGACCGTTCGCAACCACGGCTCGGGCGGTCAGACCTTCGTGTCGACAACCGTGCCCGGCGTCACGCGCGGAGAGCACTACCACCTGCGCAAGATCGAGCGGTTCGTCGTGCTCGAGGGCGAGGCGGTCATCGAGCTCCGCAGGATGTTCACCGATGAGGTGCTGACGTTCCCTGTCACCGGCGAGGCGCCGGCCGCGATCGACATGCCGACCATGTGGTCGCACAACATCACCAACACCGGCGACTCGATCCTCACCACGTTGTTCTGGACCGACTCGCTCTTCGACCCGGACCACCCCGACACGATTCCGGAGCCGGTCCGACCGGTCGGACAGGAGCAGCGATGACCAAGGTCATGACCGTCGTCGGGACCCGACCCGAGATCATCCGGCTCTCCCAGGTGATCAAGCGCCTCGATGCGACCGTCGACCACGTGGTCGTCCACACCGGTCAGAACTACGACTACAACCTCAACGAGATCTTCTTCGAGGAGATGGGCCTGCGCGCCCCGGACCACGTCCTCAATGTGGACACCACGAGTCTGGGCACCGTCCTGGGTGAGGTCCTGTCCAAGACCGAGGCGGTCATTGCCGAGGAACAGCCCGATGCACTCCTCGTGCTGGGCGACACCAACAGCTGCATCGCCGCCGTGATGGCCAAGCGCATGCGGGTGCCGACCTATCACATGGAGGCCGGCAACCGCTGCTTCGATGCCAACGTCCCCGAGGAGACCAACCGTCGCCTGGTCGACCACGTCGCCGACTTCAATCTCTGCTACACCGAGCATGCTCGACGCAACCTGCTGGCCGAGGGTCTGCAGCCACGCCGCATCCTCAAGACCGGCTCCCCCATGAAGGAGGTGCTCGGTGCCTATCGAGGCCAGATCGAGGCGTCGGACGTGCTCGAGCGCCTGGAGCTGTCGCAGGGTGGCTTCATCCTGGTGAGTGCGCACCGCGAGGAGAACGTCGACCATGCCGACCGCCTCGGCGCTCTCCTCGACTGTCTCGAGGCCGTGCACCAGGCGTTCGAGCTGCCCGTCCTGGTGTCCACCCATCCCCGCACCCGCAAGCGCCTGGATGCGCTGGGTCGCGCCACCGAGGGACTGATCTTCCACGAGCCCCTGGGCTTCATGGACTACAACCGCCTGCAGATGACCGCGTTCTGCGTGCTGTCCGACTCCGGCACCATCTCCGAGGAGTCCTCGCTGCTCGGTTTCCCGGCCGTCACCTTGCGTGACTCCATCGAGCGCCCCGAGGCGCTCGACACCGGGGTCATCGTGATGACCGGCCTCGACCCGGACAACGTCGTCGAGGGCGTCCGGGCGGCCACGACCGCGCGTCGTGGCGACTGGCTGATTCCCGACGACTACGCCATCGGCAACTGCTCGGAGCGGACCGTGAACTTCATCCTGTCCACCTACCGGCGACACCACGTGTGGGACGGGATCCGTGTCTGATCCTCGTCCGGCCGACCGCACCGAGGTCTTCTACCTGACCTCGGCACCGTCCGCGACCCAGTTCGCGGCGATGAGCGCGAGCCTCAAGGACGGGGTCCAGCACACGACGTACGGCATGGCCGAGGCCAGCTTCAAGTTCCACAACCTGCTCCAGCGAGGCCTGCTGGCCGACCCGACGTGCCACGTGCATGCGGTCGTCGGCCGCAGCGCGACACCCCGCTTCTACCGCGGGCGCTGGTGGTCACGCGTGCTGGAGACGCACTCCCCGCGGCACACCGTGGACCATCTCGGCTTCCCCAACGTCCGCGGCCTCAAACAGGCGTGGCTGGCGCTGGCATTCACTCGGCAGGCCCTGGCCTGGCGTTGGCGCACGCGCGGAGCCGCCAGCCGGGTCCTGGTGGCCGACGCCGCCTACATCACTGCCCTCCCGGGCGTGCTGCGCGCACTCGCGGGGGACTCGATCACCAAGATCGCCATCTTCGCCGACGTCTACGACTTCATGGCCGAGGTCGAGGACGCCGGTCGCGGTGGCCACCACCGCCTCCGTGCGAGGATGCGCAGCTTCGCGGCCGCGACCTATGCCGAGCTCGACGGTTTCGTGCTGCTCACCGAGCAGATGAACGAGGTGGTCAACCCTCGCTCGAGGCCCTACCTGGTGATGGAGGGCCTCGTCGACTCCACGATGCGACTCGCAGAGAACTCACTCGAGGCCAAGACCGCCGCATTCTCGATGCTCTACGCAGGCGCCCTGCGCGCCGAGTACGGGGTCGCCGACCTCGTCGAGGGCTTCAGGGCGCTGAGCGCCGACGAGGCCGAGCTGCACATCTACGGTGGCGGCGACTACGCCCCCGACGTGGCCAGGGCCGCCGCCGAGGACCCCCGAGTGAGGTTTCACGGCCGGACCGACCTGGACGAGGTGGTCGCCGCGGAGATGCGTGCCTGGCTCCTCGTCAATCCGCGGCCAACCTCCGAGGACTTCGTGAAGTACTCCTTCCCGTCCAAGAACATGGAGTACCTCGCCTCCGGCACCGCCGTGCTGACCACTCGGCTCCCCGGCATGCCCACTGCGTACTACGACCACGTGCTCACCATCGATGCTGACGGCGCGCCCGCGATCACGGCGGCCCTGGAGAAGGCGCTGGCCGTGCCGCTGACGGACCTGCACCGGCAAGGTGCCGCAGCCAGGGAGTTCGTCCTTGCGGGCAAGAACGAACGCGTTCAGGCCGCCCGGATCCTCGAGCTGGCCAAGAGGTGCAGCCGATGAGCTCGTCCACGATGCTGAGGGCACGTCGTGCCAGCGCACTCAGAGACCGGGACGTCGATCTGGTGCTCCGCTTCGAGGGGATCTCCCGGCTGATCCCGCTGCTCGTGTGCGGCGGCTTCGTGATCAGTACGGTCGTCCTGCTGCTCATCGGCCCGCTGAACTGGCATCTGTCGGCGCCGTTCAAGATCTTCGCGTTCCTCACAGCAGCGCTCTCGATGCTCGTCGGTGGCTACCTGTGGGCGACGCTGCGCAGGGACCCGACCGAGGACGCCGGGGGGGCGCGGAGACAGCGGACGCCCCTGAGCGCGTCGGCGCTCGTCGTCGTCGGCTCGATCGTCTACCTGGTGCTCTACCCGCCCTCCGTGCACACCACGACGGGGTCCTGGTTCCCCAATGTCTGGCAGGGTCTGACCGACTCGAGCACC
>NZ_JANPEO010000244.1:0-6036 GCF_031422975.1 Nocardioides sp.
TCGCCCTCCTGCGCCGCGGTGGTGAGTCGGCGGAGGATGTTATTGCAGTGGGAGAGGGGTGAGACAGTGCGCTATCTGACGCTGACGGAAGTTCACGCGCCCGGTCGCGGCCATCAGGAGGTCGATGGCGCGGCCCGCGACCGGTGCGCCCGAACCGTGTGACCAGGCCTGGTCAGTGGCCTTGAGGTCACCAGCCGGCGGTCAGCGGCTCTCCCAGCCAGCTCTGCATCAGCGACGACGAGATCGACACACCCGATGGGACGACGACGTCCGCATCGGTCTCCCCGCGCAGGTCCGCCCGGCTGAACCACCGGGCCTCGGCCACCTCGATGCCGTCGACCTCGATGTCCTCGCTGAGCGCCCGGCCGGTGAACCCGAGCATCAGACTGGCGGGCAGTGGCCAGGGCTGGTTGCCGAAGTAGGTCACCTCGCCGACGAGCACGCCCGTCTCCTCCATCACCTCGCGGCGTACGGCGTCCTCCAGGGTCTCGCCCGGCTCGCAGAAGCCCGCCAGGGTGGAGAACCGGCCCTCGGGCCACTGTGCGTTGCGACCGAGCAGGATGCGCTCCTCGTCGCTGCCCGGCTCCCCCGAGGTGACGGCCATGATCACGGCCGGGTCGGTGCGCGGGAACTGCGACTTGCCGCACGACGTGCACCGTTGCTCGTGCCCGGCATGGGTCGACTCGAGCGCCCCGGCGCAGCGCGGGCAGAACCGGGTCGCCCAGTGCCACTCCGCCAGTCCCAGCGCGTGGAAGAGCCACGACACCTCCACGGTCAACGCCTCGTCACCGGCGACCAGCCGCGGGAAGAGCGCGCGCAGCCCAAGCCACTCGTCGCGCTCGCCCGGTACGTCGCCAGGCTGGGCGATCACCGCGAAGCGGGTCACGCCCTCGGCGTGCCCCAGCAGCAGTCGCCGGCCCTCGGGCGCCTCGGCGGGGGTGACCCACTGCACCGCGCCGTCGACCGGGCGCAACCTGGTCCCGGCCAGGACCAGCACCCGGGTCGAGGCATCCGCCCACCGCTCGGCCAGCCATTCGTCGTCGGTACGCCGCGTCCCCTCCCGGTCGTGGGCGGAGGCGGACAGGGCGACATGGGGCAGTTCGCGAGTCACCAGCACAGGCTACGACCGCCCGACTCCCGGTCTGCTCAGCCGGTCACCAGCGCCTCGAGCTCCGCGCGGCCCGGCAACGGGGTGGGCTCGACCGTGCGCCCGGTGCGGACGTAGTGGAAGACGGCGCGCACCGCGGCCGGCGCGACGTCGTGGATCTCGGCCCACGCCAGGCGATAGATCGCGAGCTGGAGCGGGTCGGCGGTCTCGGACCGGTTGGTCTTCCAGTCGACGATCAGGAAGGTCCCGTCGTCCTCGCGATAGACGGCGTCGATCCGGCCGCGGACCACCTGGCCCGCGAGCACGAGCGCGAACGACGCCTCGACGGCGTGTGGCGCACGGTCGGCGAACGGCCCCGTCTCGAAGCTGGCGATCACCTCCCGCAGTTCGCCGGCGTCGTCGATGCCGGCGTCGGCGCGACCCCAGAGCTCGTCGGGCTCGATCAGGGCCTGCTGTCCGAAGCGTGCCTCGACCCAGGCGTGGAAGTCGGTGCCGAAGCGGGCCTGGTGCGACGGCGGGCGCGGCATGGGGCGGGCGAGCTCACGAGCGAGTGCGTCGGGATCGGCGTGCAGTCGTCCCAGGCCGGTCGCGGACAGGCTCGAGGGCAGCGGAACGGAGATGTCGGTGGCACGGGCAGCCCGGGCCTCGGCGAGCAGCTGGCCGAGGTCGTCGTCCCAGTCGGCGACACGGGCGGACTCGACCAGGTCGAGGCCCTCGTCGGCGGCCGTGGGGTCACTGGCGCGGACGAGCTCGGCCGCCACCAGGCGGCGGCGCGCCTCCTCGCCCGGGCCGGGCACCGGCCACGGCCGGGACGGATCGATGTCGTCGTTGGGGTTGGGTGCCTTGGCCGGGGGCTTCTCGAGCCACGCGCCGACCGGCACACCCCACTCCTCGAGCTGCTCGCGCACCACCTGCTGGTAGGCGGAGGGTCCGAACGGCGTGGCTCGCTGGGCCCAGACGTAGGACGTGACCGCGAGGTGGTGGGCGGCCCGGGTGAAGGCGACGTAGCCGAGCCGCAGCTCCTCCTCCGCGTCGTGGTCGCGGGTGGCGGTGCGGTAGGCGTCGAGCGCGGCCTTGTCGTGGCCGTGCAGCTGCGGCTGGTCCGCACGGTCGCCTCGCAGCGGCGCGGGCAGCACCGCGGGCGAGGACGTCCACAGGGTGCGGGACCGGTTGCTCGGGAATCTCGTCTCCCCGACACCGACGCAGAAGACCGATGACCACTCGAGCCCCTTCGCCCGGTGGACGGTGAGCAGCTTGACCGAGTCGGCGGCCGTCGGGGTGGCGATGTCGAGACCGTTGCCCTGGTCGTCCTCGGCGGTGAGGTAGGCCAGCAGCGCCGGCAGGGTGACGTCCCCGTCGACGGACTGGAACTCCGCCACGGCCTTGACGAACAGGTCGAGGTTGTCGCGGCGCGCGGCGGCCGCCGGGGCGGTGGCCGAGGCCAGCTCGACGTCGACCCCGGTGGTGTCGATGACGCGGCGGACGACGTCGAGCAGCGGGTCGCCGACGTGCGTGCGCAGCCGACGCAGCTCCTGGGCCAGGAGGCCGAACCGCTCGCGCGCCTCCGGCGAGTAGGGCGCGTCGCCCGGGTCGGCGAGTGCGTCGCTGAGCGCCGGCAGCTCGGAGGTGTCGATGCCGTCGGCGATCCGGAGGAGCTGCTGGGCGACGGAGGTGGCCTCGCTGCGATCGCGGCCGCCGCCGATCTCGCTCGCGCGCTCGGCCAGCAGGCGCAGGTCGCGAGGCCCGATCGCCCACCGGGGACCGGCCAGCAGCGTGAGCACGGCGGTGTTGGCCGTGACGTCGTGGAGCAGCGACAGGGTGGCCACGACCTCGGCCACCTCCGGCAGCCGTATCAGTCCCGACAGGCCGACGATCTCCACCGGGATGCCGGCCCCGGTCAGGGCGTCGTAGACCTCCTCGGCCTGGGCGTTGTCGCGGCTCAGCACCCCGATCTCGGCCCAGGGTGTGCCTGCGTCGTGGACGTCGTGCACGGCCCGGGCCAGCCACGCGAGCTCGTCGACGGCCCGCTCGAACACGTGCGTCTCCACCACGCCGTCGGGGGTCCCGTCGGGGGCACGGAGGCGCGCGACCTTGTCGCCGTACGTCGCGAGCAGGGGCTCGGCCAGCCGGTTGGCCACGTCGAGGATCCGTCGGTCGGAGCGCCGGTTGACCGTCAACGGGAGCCGACCGGGCTCGCCGTCCACGGCCGGGAAGGTCTCGGCGAAGTTGAGGATGTTGGAGACCGAGGCTCCTCGCCAGCCGTAGATCGCCTGGTTGGGATCGCCGACGGCCATGACGGGGTGGCCCAGGCCCGACTCCGGGTCGGGACCGGAGAAGAGCCGGGCGAGCATCGTGGCCTGGGCGACCGAGGTGTCCTGGTATTCGTCGAGCAGCACGACCCTGAAGCGGCCGCGCTCCGCCACGCCGACGTCGGGTTGCTCGGCGACGAGACGAGCAGCCAGCGCGATCTGGTCGCCGAAGTCCATCAGCCCCAGGTCGGCCTTGAGCCGGCGGTAGCCGGCCACCAGCTCGAGCAGCTCGGCGCGTCTGTCGAGCGCGTTGACGGCCCTGTCGATCGCCTCGAGATAGGTCTTGCGGGCCTTGCCCTGGTCCTCCTCCGCCCGGGCCAGCGCGAAGCCTCGTCGTGCCTCGCTGTCCACGCGGCGCACGTCGTCGGCGTCCACGAGGTGCTCGCTCATCGCCCCGTCGAGGGCCAGGAGGTTCTGGATCACGGTGGCCGGGTGGTCCGAGAGGAGCTCGACCTGCCCGGTGAACCGGTCGATCACCCGAGCACCGAGCTGATAGCGCGAGGCGTCGGACACGACGCGGGTGTCGGGCTCGTGGCCGATCCGCAGACCGTGATCGGTGAGCAGGCTGCCGGCATAGGCGTGGTAGGTCGCGACGGTGGGCTCGAGGACGTCCTCGCCCTCGGCGAGGACGGACTGGTCGAGGAGACCGGCCCTGGTCAGGGCCGTGGTGACCCGGCTCCGCAGCTCGGCGGCCGCCTTGGTCGTGAACGTGAGCCCGAGGACCTCCTCGGGCCGGACCCGCCCGGTCGCCACGAGGTAGACCACGCGCTGGGCCATCAGCGTGGTCTTGCCGCTTCCGGCGCCGGCGACCACGACGGTGGGTCGCAGCTCGGCGGTGATCGCCTGCCACTGCTCCGGGCTGGCCGGGTGGCCGCCCATGAGGGCCTGCAGGTCGGCCGGGGTGTCGAGCCGGATCGGGGTGGGGGCGTTCACTGGACGGTCACCGAGCCTGCGCCCTTGGCCGGGCAGATCGAGACGAACGTGCAGTCGCGGCACTGCACGCCGGGCACCGCCGGGAACGTCTCGGCGCGGATCAGCGCGCCCGCGCGCGCCAGGCCGACCCGCAGCTGCTCACGCTCGGGCCCGTCGTCGGCATGCGCGCCCTGGACCTGGACCTTGGCGGACGTGGTGTCGTCCTGGATGCCGAGCTGGACGAGCTCGGCGCCCCCGGAGCGGGTCGGCCGACCGATTCGCTCGTCGAGCGCGCCCGCATCGACGGCGTACTGGTAGAGCGCGAGCTGGAGATTGCCCCTGACCGCAGGGGCACTCGGCGCGTTGCGACTGGTCTTGAAGTCCACCACGACCACCTCACCGTCGGTGGTGAGCTCGAGCCGGTCGGCGGTGCCGTTGAGCATGATCTCCTGCCCGTCCACCTCCACCACGGTCCGGAACCGTGCCTCCGAGTCGACGAACTGGCGCGGGTTGGACTCGTGCCACTCGACGAACCGGGCGATCGCCCTGCGGATGCGGTCGTGCTCGCGCTTGCGCGACCAGGGCGTGCGGAAGGCGAGACGGCCCCACACCGCATCGACCTCGACCATGAGCGCGTCGACATCGGCGGCGAGCTCCTTGGTGGCCACCCGCTCGGCGAGCGCGTGCACGATCTGCCCGAGGTTGACGGCCTGGTGGGCGGCCGAGACGCCGCCTGCCTCACGGGAGAAGAACCACCGGGCCGGGCAGGTCATCAGCGACTCGAGCATGCTGGCCGACACCGGGACCGGGCGGTCGGGATCGCGCACCGGTCGCGGGGACCTCGTCGCTGCCCGGGTCCCCCACCACGACGCCGGGTCGGCCTGCGGCACCAGCGGGCGACCGTCGACCTCTTCGGCCCCGAGAGCGGCGAGGCGACGGGCAGCAGCCTCGCGCAGGGGCTGCGAGGTGGCCGGGTCGGCGACGGTGCGCCGCAGCTCGGCGACGAGACCGCCGAGCGACAACGGTCTGGGCGGGCGCCCGTCGCGGTGCGTGGGGTTGATCTCGAGCTCGGCCAGGAAGCGGGAGGGCTGCTCACCCTCGTCGTCGGTCGACTTCACGGCGGTGACGACGAGCCGCTTGCGGGCGCGGGTGCAGGCGACGTAGAAGAGTCGGCGCTCCTCCATCAGCAGCGCCCGGGCGGTCACCGGGGGCACGAGGTCGGGCGCGCCGGCGGGGTCGAGGCCGATCCGGTCGGCTCCCAGCAGGCTCGATCGCCGGCGCAGGTCGGGCCAGCCCTCCTGTTGGACGTGCGCCACCACGACGAGCTCCCACTCCAGCCCCTTGGACCGGTGGGCCGTGAGCAGGCGCACGGCCGAGCCGCGCACTCCGCGCTCGGCGAGCGTGTCACCGGGGATCTGCTGGGCGACGAGGTTGGCGAAGAAGGCGGCGACGCCGACGTGGTCGCGGTGCTCGACCGCGCGCGCGGTCACCTCGAACAGCGCACAGATCGAGTCGAGGTCCTTGTGAGCCCGCCGTGCGCCGGCGCCGCCCCGGTCGACCTGACGGCGCAGCCGTTCGGGCCAGGTGGTGCCCGCCCAGAGGTGCCACAGGACGTCCTCGACACAGGCGCGCTGCTCGAGGAGCGCCGCCCCCGAGCGCAGGAGGGTGGCCAGGCTCCGGCAGCGGTCGACCTCGGGTCCGTCGAGG
>NZ_JANPEO010000245.1:0-3220 GCF_031422975.1 Nocardioides sp.
GCGATCAGGGCTGCGGTCTTGCGGTCCTGCTCGACGAACGTCACGACGCCTGCCCCGCGCGACCAGGCCTCGAGGCCGACCGCGCCGGAGCCGGCGTAGAGATCGAGGAACCGCAAGCCGTCCAGCGAGCCGCACCACGCCTCGACGGCGGAGAACAGCGCCTCGCGCACCCGGTCGCTGGTCGGGCGCGTGGTCATCCCGCGCGGGGTGACCAGGCGTCTGCCACCGGCCGCTCCCCCGATGATCCGCGTCATTCGGGCCTCATGACTTGTCCATGAACTCGGAGTGCTGGGAGGCCTCGATGTCGGCGACCGCTGCCGCGAGGGTGGGGTACGGCGCCAGCTCGGCGTCCTCGGCCAGCAGTTCGTCGGCGGCCTCCCGAGCCCGGATGATCGTCTTCTCGTCGCGCAGCACGCGCAGCGCGACCAGGCTCGACCGGTTGCCCGACTGGCTGGCGCCGAGCACGTCGCCCTCGCGACGCTGCTCGAGGTCGACCCTGCTGAGCTCGAAGCCGTCGGTGGTCGCCGCGACGGCGTCGAGACGCTCGCGGGCCGGGGTCGCGGCCTCCGCGCGCGACACGAGCAGGCACAGCCCCGGCAGGCCGCCTCGGCCGACGCGGCCGCGGAGCTGGTGGAGCTGGCTGACACCGAAGCGGTCGGCGTCGAGGAGCACGATGGTGGTGGCGTTGTGGACGTCGACGCCCACCTCGATCACGGTGGTCGAGATGAGGACGTCGATCTGGCCGGCCGCGAAGGCGCGCATGGTGCGCTCCTTCTCGTCGGGGGTCAGCCTGCCGTGCAGTTTCGCGGTGCGAAGCCCCTGCAGCGCTCCCCCGGTGAGCTCCTCGTGCAGGTCCTCGACGGCGGCGAGCGGCACCTTCTTCGTCGTGACCTCGCCGTCCTCGTCGACGTCGAGCTGGTCGCTCTCGCCCTCTTCCAGGGTGTCGCCGCTGATGCGGGGGCAGACGACGTACACCTGATGGCCCTTGCCGACCTCCTCGCGCACCCGCTCCCAGACGCGGCCGATCCACTGGGGCTGGTCGACGAGTGGCACGACATTGGTCTGGATCGGAGCGCGGCCCGCCGGCAGCTCGGTCAGCACCGAGGTCTCGAGGTCGCCGAAGACGGTCATGGCCACGGTGCGTGGGATCGGGGTCGCAGTCATCACCAGGACGTGGGGTGGCGAGCCGGCCTTGTCGGTCAGCGCGGCGCGCTGCTTCACCCCGAAGCGGTGCTGCTCGTCGACGACGACGAGACCGAGGTCGGCGAAGGCCACGGAGTCCTCGAGGAGAGCGTGGGTGCCGATCACGATGCCAGCCTCCCCACTTTCCATCAGTCCAAGCATGTGATCCTTGGCGGCCTTCGACATCGACCCGGTGAGCAGCGCCACCGAGGTCCCGTCGGCGGCGCCGCCGAGCATCCCGCCCTGTGCGAGATCCCCGAGCATCGCCGTGATCGAGCGGTGGTGCTGCTGCGCGAGCACCTCGGTCGGCGCCAGCAGCACGGCCTGGCCTCCCGAGTCGACCACGCGGAGCATGGCCCGCAACGCGACGAGCGTCTTGCCGGAGCCGACCTCGCCCTGCAGCAGTCGGTTCATCGGGTGCGGTCGGGCGAGCTCGGCCTCGAGCCCGTCCCCGATCTCTCGTTGGCCGGCGGTGAGAGTGAAGGGCAGCCGCTCGTCGAACGCTGCGAGGAGTCCCCCGCCGCCGGTGCGCGACTGGGCGCCCAGCGCGCGCTGGGCCGCTCGCCGCCGGGCGAGCACGAGCTGCAGGACGAGCGCCTCCTCGAAGCGGAAGCGTCGCTGTGCGGCACCGGCCTGGGCGTAGTCGTCGGGACCGTGCACCAGCCGGAGCGCTGTCATGACGTCGAGGACGTCGTAGCGCTCCCGCAGCTGACGGGTCAGCATGTCGGGCACGTCGGTGACCAGGTCGAGCGCCCCCCGGATCACCTTGATCAGGTCCCAGACGTAGAGCTTGTTGGTGAGCGGATAGACCGGCAGCAGCTTGCTGAGGGTCTCGTCCTCCCCCTCGCCGTCGCCGAACATCAGCTGGTGCGGCGCTTCGAGCTGCCAGCTGCCGTTGAAGACCTTGGCCTTGCCGGTGAAGAGCCCGCGGCTGCCGGGGGCCATCTGTTCGACGTACGAATTGGCCTGTCCGGCATAGGGGCTGAAGAACGACAGCGAGAACGACGGCCCGTTGGTGCGGATCCGGACCTCGGTGCGGAACTGGGTCTTGCGTCCGCGCTGGAAGGGCTTCACCACACTGCTGGTCACCTCGCCGACGAGCGACAGCAGCTGGCCGACCTCGGGCGTGCCCACCTCGGAGAGCTCGGTCGTCTCGACGTAGCGACGGGGAAAGTGCCGAAGCAGCTGCCCCACCGTGGTGATGCCGAGGCCCTCCTCGACGAGCTTCCGCTTCGGGGAGCGTCCGAAGACGCTCGCCACCGGCGACTCAGCAGTGATCGCGACCATTCACTCCACGCTCACCAGCAGGGGGTAACGCTCCTGGCCTCCGTCGTAGACCGTCACGTCGACCGCGGGGTGCGTGGTCTCGACGTACGCCGCAGCGCTGGCCGCCATCTCCTCGCCCCCGGTGCCCGCGACGATCGTGACGAGCTCGCCGCCACCGCCGAGCAGACGCTCGATGACGTCCACGGCCACGGTGTGGGCGTCCTGGCCGACGATCGCGAAGTCGCCGGCGATGACGCCGAGCACGTCCCCCGGCTCGCACGGCCCGGCCATCGTCATCGCCTGCTTGGCGGCGACCGTGACGGCGCCGTGTCGGGCGTGGCGGGCGGTCGCCGTCATCTCGCGGACGTCCTGGTCGAAGGTGCGGCCCGGCTCGTGGACGGCGATGGCGGCCAGGCCCTGGACCTGGGCCTGGGAGGCGATCACCTCGACCCGGATCCGGCCGTCCTCCTCCGCGGTGCGCGCCGCGATCTCGGCGACCCGGATCGAGTCGGCGTCGTTGGGGAGCACGACGACCTCGGCGGCGCCAGTGGCCATGATCGCGTCGAGGATCTGGCCGGTCGAGGGTCGCCGACCGGGGCCACCGAGGACGACGACGGCGCCGGCCTCCTCGAAGAGCGCGGCGAGACCCGGTCCGGCGGCGACGGCCACGACCTTGCGGCCCGTCGCGGGCCGGTGGGCCTCGCGGTTCTCGGCGATCTGCTCGGCGAAGTGGGTGACCCGGACGCGGTAGGGCCGGCCGGCCTCTATGCCG
>NZ_JANPEO010000246.1:0-1990 GCF_031422975.1 Nocardioides sp.
GCTCCTCCTGGGCCTGGTGCTGGTGGGCGGCGCCTATGTCCTCCTGCTTGGGACCGGCTGGCTTAGGTTCAGCGAGACGTTCGTCAACCCCCAGGGGCTGCCGTTCGTCGCGGCGATGCTCGTCGACGTGCTCATCGTCGTGGGCATCGCCGGCTGGGAGGAGATGGTCTTCCGCGGCTACCTGGTCAAGAACGTCGCCGAGGGTCTCTCCGGCGGAGTCCTCGGCGCGAGGTGGGGGACGGTGGTCGCGGTGCTCATTCCCGGGGCGTTCTTCGGGTGGCTTCATGCCACCAGCGCGAACGCCACGGTGCTGAGCGTCGTCAACATTGGTTTCGTCGGGATCCTGTTCGGTGTCGCATACGTGCTGACCGGCGAGCTGGCTCTTCCGCTCGGCCTGCACCTGGCCTGGGACTTCACCCAGGGGTTCGGCTTCGGGCGCAGCCCGGACCCGGCAGCGCTGGGGACGTTCCTACTCGTGGAGGAAGGGAACGCCGAAGCGAGGCTGTGGACAGGATGGCCCAACGGGTTCGAGAGCGGGCTGGTCGCCACGGCGATGCTCGCCCTGGGCTTCGTGCTGATCCTCGCGTGGGTCCAGTACCGGCGCGGCATCGTCGAGGTGCAGCCGTCCGTGACACAGGCACCCGTGCGCGCCGCGGCGGCACGATGAGCAGGCACGGTAGGCGTGCCGCGACAGCGCCACGGTCACACTGTCGACACACGCACCGCACCACTGTTCGCCTATACCCGGATGCGACGTAGCGGGCAAACCGTAGCCGCCACTCCCGCCGCGTCCGGAATCGTTGCGGCGATATCGACGCGGTGGCTACGACGTGGCCACCGCCCAGCTGGTGCCGCCAGGTCGGGAGACTTCGGCCATACCCACGCGTGAGCCCGTGCCGTTGGCAATCCACGCGATATGGGCAGTGCACGCACGCGACTGGGCTGGGTCTGGCGGCGCGACAGCGGTTGGAGCGCCGTTCAGGAGTAGCGCCAGAGCGGGTGTCCCAAGCGCGTCGCTCCGCCGCCTGTCGGCGCACCCGAGCGACCGGATCTGCGATGAGCGCGCACCTTGATGCTTCCGTCGAAACACCCGACCATGAAGCCAACAGGTTGTCGTCCGGAACGGGGAATGGGGATGCGCGCAACGAGATGGTCGATTCGCCAACTGGCTACGTTGACAGTGGCCTGCTCCCGGCAGCGGCCGCTGCGCCAGCCACGGCGGACACCAAGGTGTTCGACAACCCCGTCGGAGACTCGACCTTCGTGGACATCTCGCGCGTCCGGGTCATCCATCGTGACTCGGTGATCGTGCGCGTCCGGTCGGCTGTGCCGCTGACAGCCGGACAGCTCTACGCCTTCTGGATCGACGCCGGCCACGGTCGACGCCCGGACTACTACGTCGACTTCCGACCCAACACGGGCTTCGACGAGGTGCTACGACGCGTGCGTTACTTCGGGGATCGTCGGTCTCGGTTCGTTCAGTGCCCGGGAATGCGGCTTCGCGCCGATATCCTTACCTCCAAGCCGGTGTCGATCCGAATCCCGCGACGTTGCCTGACAAACCCAGGACGCGTCCGGGTCGCCGTGCAGTTCAAGGACGAGAGCGCGGACACCGTGGACTGGGCTGCGGATCGCCGAACCTTCGGACCTTGGGTGAAGCGATAGCACACACGAGGGAACTGAAATCTGGTAGCGCGGGCTGAGGACCCGCGCCACACGCGGCTACTAGACGATTCCGTTAGGACTGACGTCTGCCAGACTCGGTCTAGGTGATCGGCGGGCAGCTCTCCATGCGGCTGCCCACCGGCTGTTCTGGTGTGGCTCACTATCGGTCTGCGGCCCGCCGGTCACCGTGACGAGGCGTGGCTCAAGAAGGGACTGCCCTGCTCGTAGTAGCAATGCCCACCTCGCCGTCCATATCGGATCGAGCACAGGCGGGAGCAGCACATGGAACAGCACTCAGAGCACGCGATCATCGGGGTCGATCCCC
>NZ_JANPEO010000247.1:0-1838 GCF_031422975.1 Nocardioides sp.
GCAGTCGAACGGAAAGACCATCCGGTGGTGCCAGGTGCTCACGGCACCCGGTCCCGATCGTGAGAGCGCCGTTCGGGGCATCGTCTGCGGCGCGCACAACTTCGTCGAGGGTGACCTCGTCGTGGTGTGCCTGCCGGGTGCCGTGCTGCCCGGCGACTTCGAGATCAGCGCGCGCAAGACCTACGGCCACCTGTCCGCGGGGATGATCTGTTCCTCCGCCGAGCTCGGGCTCGGCACCGACCACGACGGCATCATCGTGCTGCCCGCAGATGCGGGTGAGCCGGGCGACAACGCCTTCGACGTGCTCGGCATGGATGACCCGGTCATCGAGTTCGAGATCAACCCCGACCGGGCCTACGCCCTGTCCCTGCGCGGGATCGCCCGCGAGGCTGCCCTCGGATTCGGGCTGCTGTTCACCGACCCTGCCCTCAGGCAGACCCCGGCAGCCGACGACCGGGGCTACCCCGTGGTGGTCGAGGATGCCGAGGGTTGCCCCGTCTTCACGGCACGCACCGTCAGCGGCTTCGACCCGACGGCGCAGACGCCCGCGTGGATGGCCACCCGACTCGAGCAGGCCGGCATGCGGCCGATCAGCCTCGGCGTCGACATCTCGAACTACGTGATGCTCGAGCTCGGCCAGCCCAACCACTGCTACGACCGGGCCAGTCTCGCCGGTGCCATCCAGGTCCGGCGGGCGCTCGCGGGGGAGCGGATCACCACTCTCGACAGCGTCGTGCGTCCGCTCACCGAGGCCGACCTCGTGATCGCCGACGACAACGGACCGATCGGCATCGCCGGCGTCATGGGCGGCGAGACCACCGAGCTGTCCGACACCACGACCGACATCGTCGTGGAGGCCGCGCACTTCGACCCGGTCTCCGTCTTCCGCGCAGGCAAGCGACACAAGCTCCACTCCGAGGCGTCCAAGCGCTTCGAGCGCGGCGTCGACCCGCTGCTGCCGCAGGTGGTGGCCGATCGGGTCGTCGAGCTGCTGGTCGACCTCGGGGGAGCCACCACCGACCCGGGCGTGACGGTGATCGGCACGCCGCCGGCACCGGCCACGATCACCATCCCGGTGGACCTGCCGGCGCGGATCAGCGGCATCGAGATCGCGCACGAGACCACCGTCGACAACCTGACGGCCGTCGGCTGCGACGTCTCGCTCGACGGTGAGACCCTGAACGCGCTCGCGCCCTCGTGGCGTCCGGACCTCACCGACCCCTACGACCTCGTCGAGGAGGTCGTCCGGATCGTCGGCTACGACCAGGTGCCCTCGGTGCTGCCGCCGGCCCCGCCCGGTCGCGGTCGCACCGAGGCCCAGCGGTTGCGCCGCCGGGTCGGGCTCACGCTCGCCGGCGCCGGTCTGGTGGAGACGATCAGCTACCCCTTCGTCGGCGAGGCCGACTGGGACCGGCTCGACCTCCCGGGCGACGACGACCGCCGTACCGCCCTGCGTGTGGTCAACCCGCTCAACAGCGAGGAGCCGCTGCTCGCCACGACGCTGCTGCCCGGCCTGATCAAGGCCCTGGCCCGCAACGTCGGCCGCGGCAACACCGACGTGGCGCTGTTCGAGACCAGCCTGGTGTTCGCGCCGACCGGCGACGAGCGGGCCCCGATCCTCGGCGTCGAGCGGCGACCCACCGACGAGGAATGGGCGGCCATCGAGAAGGCCGTGCCCAGCCAGCCGATGCACCTGGCGATCGCGCTGACCGGACACGCCGAGGAGGCAGGCTGGTGGGGTGCAGGGCGAGCGGCCTCCTGGGCCGACGCCATCGGCGCGATCCGCACGCTCGCTGCCGAGCTCGGGGTCGACCTCGAGGTCGCCTCGACGACCCGGG